>JBEKPQ010000081.1:0-18232 GCA_049520575.1 Thermodesulfobacteriota bacterium
CTCAGGCAGTGCCAAGTTAGTTTATAAGGTTGTTTTTGATAAAGACTATGATAGATATTTAGTTGTAAAGAAGTCCCTCTTGGGCTAATAAGCCCATTTTAAAATTGCACCTTAAATTAATAGACCCCACCTCTCTTGAGAAATGGGGTCTATTCTTCCATCATTACTCCTTTATTAGGGGTTGACAGCAAGAAGGCTTGGGACTTTGGTCAGAAGTAAGGGAAAGGTATTTATCCTTATAAAATAAAACAATTATGTTAAGCTATCTTCTGTCTTAAAACTAATTCAATCTCCTTAGAGCATTTTTTACAAATCCGCCTCCATTCCCCGGGAACAAAGACTATGTCTGAGACAGAAATGAGCGACCTACACTTGGGACAGATTCCTTGTCTATGTGATGCCCATAGAAAGACTAAAAATAAAGGACAAAATACAAACTCTATTCCGCCAACAACAAATAAAATGGTTAAAAGCGACATTTATTTTTATTTCTCACTTCCATATAATTATATTTCAAACAAAGGTACCATGAATTACCACACGTCAAATTTTCTAAGAAATTTTAAGTATTAACTCTGACAGAAAAACAACCCCCATCTCTCTATTGAGAAATGGGATCCATTATTTTCCCATCGCCACTCCCTTGGAAAAAGGTTGCCAAAAAGAAAAGCAAATCAATTTAATATCGAATTCGTACCTTTCTATTGCCAAAAAGTCAATAAATTTTAATCGCCCTTTTCGTTGATTTCCGTTTGTACTCTTCTGATTTTTTCAAAATCGAATTTAGAGGAGTTCAGGAAGAAGTCAACAGGTTTCCTCGAATATGGCCGCACCTGACCGACCACGGCGATATTTTTAGGATGAAATAAATGATGCAAATCCATTAAGATACTGTCAGACATTAAAACCACCCCTTTTATGGACTAATTTTATTGGAAATCTGAGGGTATCCTTTGAGAAGTATCCTGAAATGATGGATCACGACTATTTTGAGAAGTTTATAAGTTAAAACGGATAAAAGACAGGAGTCAATAAAAAAATAAAGATGCCCATTGCCTTTCAATCCACTCTTTTGTTAAGATCATCTCCTCATCCCTTAGAAAGACTGGATCGAAATAAAATGGATGATGATTGAAAATCATTTTGAAGGAGGAAGACCATGACCCCAAGCGCTTTGGAGGGCATGAAGGTTGTAGAATATTGCAATATGGTCAGTGGGCCTTATTGTGGAAAGCTGTTAGCCGACATGGGCGCCGATGTTTTTAAAATCGAACAACCTCATTGCGGCGATGATTCGAGAAGACGTGGTCCCTTTCCGGACGACATCCCTCATCAGGAAAAGAGCGGACTTTTTCTTTATCTGAACAGTAACAAGAAAGGCCTTACACTGGATACTAAAAAATCTGAAGGGAAAAAAATATTCAAAAAATTGATTGAAAAAACAGATGTGCTCATTGAGGACCGGTCGCCTGGGGAAATGGAAGCCTTGGGCCTGGATTATGAAAAACTGAAGGCCATTAATCCCGACCTGATTATGATCTCCATCACTCCCTTCGGAAGGAGCGGTTCTTTTAAGGATTATAAAGCTTATCAACTTAACACGGTTCATGCCAGCGGACAGGGATATATGCTGCCCATTCCTGCCTTGGACATGGAACGGCCGCCGGTCAAAGTCGGCGGTCACAGTAGCGAATTTGACGTTGGACTGGTGGCTGTGGTGGCCGTTACTGCCGCTTTTTATTGGAAGGTCCTGACGGGACAAGGTCAGTTTATCGAAGTTTCAAAACAGGAAGCCCTGATGTCCATGCAGCGGGTTGAAAGTGTTACCTTTGCCAATGATCAGGTGGTCTTGACCCGGGGCGGTGAGAGGGTAAGACGAACACCTGGTGGTATCTTGCCCTGTAAGGACGGTTATGTGGTCGCAGTCACCCCTGAAGAACATCAATGGCATTCCCTGGTCAAACTGATCGGCGATCCGGAGTGGGCCAAAGAGGATTGGTGTCAGAATGCCGACACCAGAGCGGAGAACGCCGAAAAAATAAATGAGTTGGTCATAGAATGGACTATGAAACATACCAAAGAAGAGATATTCCGACAGGGACAGGCCTTAAGTTGCCCCATCGCACCGGTAAACACAGCGGAAGATATTTATCATTCGGAACAATTTAAGGCCAGGAATTTTTTTGTGGATGTGGAGCACCCTGCGGTTGGAAAGATGCCCTTTCCTTCAGCCTCATTTCGATTTTCAAAAACACCCTGGAAGCTAAAGCAGGCCGCACCGCTTCTGGGTGAGCACAATGAGGCCATTTATGGTGATCGGTTGGGATATTCCAAAGAAGAGCTCTCCAACCTGAGAAACCAAGGTGTCATCTAACCCGTTCTCATCCGGAAATTTTTTCGGATGAGTGCACTCAGTCATCGGCATTCAGTTAGCAGGAAATCCTTCACAAAGGCAACCTTTTAGCTGATCGAAGAGTGTGGACAGCTAACCGCTCTATCCGGGGATATTTGATTGCCGGATGGGCTTTAAATAAGGAGTATGTATCGATGAACCATGGACCGTTAAAAGGAGTTCGAGTTACTGAATTTACCTCGGCTTGGGCCGGACCTTATGCCACCTGTTTGCTGGGATTTCTAGGGGCGGAGGTCATTAAAGTGGAAAGCCGGAGAAGGCTGGATCACTCCAGGAATCTTTCCTTCAGTACCGGTACGAGATTTTCAGGCCCGAATGAATCTACCGTTTTTAATAATCTTAATCTTAACAAAAAAAGCGTCACACTGAACTTGTCCAAACCCAAAGCGATTGAAGTCGCCAAACGGCTGGTGGGCTTAAGTGATGTAGTTATGGAAAACATGAGGCCCGGTGTTATTCCCAGGCTCGGATTGGGATATGATGTACTTATGGATATTAAACCCGATCTGATCTACATCTCCTCATCCTCTTGCGGACAAACCGGGCCGGAGAGAGAGTATGTAGGTTATGCACCGACTTTTGCCGCCCTGGGAGGTTTTTGTCATATTACCGGTTATGAGGACTGGCCGCCCAGCAATTTTATGGGATCCATGGATCTTCGAAGCGCAACCACCTCGGCCTTTGCCATCCTGGCCGCACTGATCTATCGGCACAGGACCGGTGAGGGGCAGTATATTGACCTGGCCTCTCAGGAGACTATTGCGGTTTTGGCCGGTGATGTGCTGCTGGATTATTTCATGAACCACAGGGTTCCCGGGCGAAAGGGGAATAAAGACGAATGGATGGCGCCCCACAATTGTTACCGGTGTCAAGGGAATGATCATTGGGTCAGTATTGCCGTAGCGACGGATCAGGAATGGCAGGCCTTATGCAGAGTTATGGGAAAGCCGGAATTGTTTGAGGATGCGAGATTTAAAGATTTTTCTGTTCGACGTAACAACCAAGAGGAACTGGACACGATTATCAATCAATGGACCAAAGACAGGGATTACTATGAAGTCACTAAAAAATTGCAGGAAGCAGGTGTGGCTTCCGCACCTTCCTTTAGCTCGGAAGGGCTTTTTCATGATCCTCACCTGAGGGAGAGGGGGGTGTTCTCCCAGTTGGATCACCCCGTTATGGGAAAGGATTGGGTGGTCACGCCTCCCTGGCAGCTTTCGGAAACACCGGCCCGGATACACCGCCATTCTCCGCTTCTTGGGGAGCACAATGAAGAGGTTTTTGGTCAAATGCTTGGCCTGTCCCAGGGAGAAATAAAGGAACTTGAAAAAGAAGGAGTGATTTATTAAGGCAGGGAAGGGCTCACAAAGTTAAAATCTTAACCTATCATTTTTATTATGAGCACCCCTTGCTAATTCAGTTCTTATCCCGAGACAGAGGGCCAGCACACACCTGTGGAAAGATACCCCCTTCAAGTATCCTTCCATCAGATAGTTTATGCCGTCCCTCTGCTTGATTTACCCATTAAACATTCCTTTTAACAATTGATCCAGCCAAACTCGGGAGAATATCGACGATTACCGTTCATCATCATTGGGTGGATATCGTTTTCAAGTTCAACATCATATCTGGTTTGTCTGATCCATGTTTTCAGATAAGACAGCATCGCATTATGGGCACACCATCACCATCCATAACGATCGTTGTATTTTTCATTGGATCCTTCTTTGACTTTGCCGGACTGCATAAACATCAAGTTTACTGCTTCTTGAATCAGATCTTCTTTTATGTTTTGGGCAACTGGGTTTCCTGAGAAATTTTTATAGAAGACTTGTCTGGCGATGTTATATGCGCTGGGTGGATGGAAATGGTCTCGGTCGATAATGACCTGTTTTCTGCTGTATTTCTTGACGAACCATCCTCTTTTTCGGGAGCAGTGAGCGGTACTTTTCGAGATGCCATATTTCTCTGTAATTTCTTTTACTGACATGCCTTGGGGTACAAACACTTTCTCTCTGCGAATCTCTACGTCTGTGGATTCCATATATGGTCCTCCGTTATCATGCTATGGGGTTAATGGATTTAATTGAATGAAGGGGATGAAGGGGGTTAGGTGTTATTGGGGAATCTCAAAAAAACAGAAGCGGGAATGAAGAACGTTCAAGGGGGATAAGAATCCCCTTCTTTGGATTGCTCCAGGGAAGGGGCGGGATAAGCCCTTGAGGGATTATCTTTATTACTTAATATATATAGTGACATTGGTAGGTTGGATTGGTATGGATTCAGCAGAATGACAATAGACTAGGGAGGAGGGATTAGATTCTGATTAGGGTTATCTAATGGAAAAAAGAAGATGAATAGGGTTATCTAATCCCAAAAAAGACCTAATCCGAGAAGTCCATTAAATAAGGTCAGGGCAAAACTTAATTGGAGGTTTAAGCGAAACCCCAATAAATAAAGATCAATTGCCTTTTTATCCTTTTGCCTTACTTCATCGATTTTTCTTCGGCCCGGATTAAATCCATGGTGATTGGGCTACTGGTTACTTCGTCATCGAAATGTGACAGCCATAGATTCAATCCGGTTTTATAATTGCCTGTTTTTTTGACCTCTAAAAGAATGTCTTTGGCTTTGCGTACCCAGTTTAAATATTCTCCAGGAGACTTAATCACCGGAAAAGCGGACATAATGGAATATATGCCCAAGCAAAGTTTTTTAGTTTCTTCGATCTTTTCAACAATCAGGTTTAAATTAAGAAGAATTTGATCAATCAATTACTCGCTGTTGCCTCGGCATTAAAACCCCCCATTTAAAAATAAGATTTTCCCCAACACTATCCCCAACATTCCTTCTATATTATAAAGTAAATTGAGGGAAAGTAAAAGAAATTAAATTTTGATAAATTTAATTAATATCAGTATGATATGTGGTTTGAGGTAAAATGGGGTAACTATAGGTAAGTATACTAAGTTGGTCTCCGGAACCAAAGGCCGTTGGTTCAAGTCCCGCATCGCCCACCACCTGTTTTTTCAATTTCAATAGCAACCTTTCCCGAAGACAAGGTCAAAAAGAAAATTATCAATAAGCTTAGACGACTATTTTTATTTTTTCTTCTTTCTCTCAACATTCCATTGACACTAATGGGAAAAAATCCAATAACAACCTCCCCTTGACCCCGCTCCCCGATTAGGGCATACTAACAAACATGCAAATTGGAATTATTGGACTTCCGCAAACAGGAAAGACGACTCTGTTTCAAGCCTTGGCCGGAGGAGAAAAAGCGATCTCTGCCTATTCCTCCGGAAAATTAGAAATCCATACCGCTGTGGCCAAGGTTCCCGACCAGCGGGTGGATCAACTTGCTCGGATTTTTCAACCCAAAAAGACCGTCTATGCCCAGGTAACCTTTGCCGACATCGCCGGACTGGATAAAGGGATCAGTGAAAAGGGGCTTCCTGGGGCCTTTGTCAACCTCCTTGGTCAAATGGATTCCTTTGTCCATATCTTACGGGCCTTTGAAAATCCTGCTGTCCCTTACAGTGGGGGTTCTATCAATCCCATTAGGGATCTTACCCTTCTCGATACTGAGTTTTTATTGCAGGACCTCACTGCCGTTGAGCGACGGTATAACCGGCTCTTGGATGGCCTGAAAAAGGGAGCCATGGACCGGGAACAGGGCCTTAAAGAAAAACCATGGCTCGAATCCATGAAGGCCGCCCTAGAAGAAGAAAAACCCTTGCGGGACCTGGGGCTGAGTGAGGAAACCATCAAACCCTTTCGGGGATATGGTTTTTTGTCCCTCAAACCGGTTTTAGTGGTGGTCAATACCGGGGATGATAGAAAAGCAATGGATATTCCATATCAGCATCAAGCCAGTGCCGTGGTTTATCTGTCAGCCAGGCTGGAAAAGGAGATCTCGGAACTGTCTTCGGATGATGCCGCCGTGTTTATGCAAGAATATGCCATAACTGAATTAAGCCGCAGCCGGGTGCTCCAGCTTTCCTACGATCTGCTTGGTCTGCAATCCTTTTTCACTGTTGGTGAAGACGAGGTGCGTGCCTGGACCATCAGGCGTGAAGCCACGGCTCTGGAAGCCGCGGCCACGGTCCATTCAGATCTGGCCAAGGGATTCATCCGGGCCGAGGTCGTTGGATATGAGGAATTGATCGAACTGGGAGGAATGAATCAGGCTAAAAACAAAGGAAAGCTGCGTTTGGAAGGCAAAGACTATAAGGTCCAGGACGGAGAGATCGTTCACATCAGACACAGTTCTTGATTGAAAGGCCTTAGAGAAAATTACAGGTTGCTGAAACCGGGTAACCCCCGAAGGGGTGGGAGTGAGACGAAAGTTTTTCTTCATTCTGTTAAGGATAAACCGAAGATATTAGAAATTCAAATTTTTTCTCCATGTTCAATGCCTCGTGTTACAGGATTTAAACCGCCCTGCTCCGATTATTTTTTGAAGATTCCATCCTTTGACGAATAAATTCAATAATACCTGGCAGCACAGAGATGAAAATAATGGCAAAAATAACAAGGGTAAAGTTCCGTTTGACCACAGGTATATTGCCGAAGTAAAACCCGCCTAACACGAAGACAGGAATCCAACAGATGCTGCCCGCCACGCTGAAGGTGATGAACTGGCTGTATCTCATTTTTCCTATGCCTGCCACAAAGGGGGCAAAGGTGCGCACGATAGGAACGAAGCGGGCGAGAATGATGGTTTTTCGCCCGTACTTTTCATAAAAGTTATGGGTCCTGTCGAGGTACGCCTTGTTGATGAACCGGGAACCCTTACCGGCGAGAAGTTTTGCCCCGATACCCCGGCCTATCCAGTAGTTTGTCGAGTCGCCCGCTATGGCAGCAAGGGGAAGAGAAGCAGCGAGCCACCCAATATCGAGGGCGCCAAGGGCGGCGAAACTGCCCGCAGCAAAGAGGAGCGAATCGCCGGGAAGGAAAGGGGTAACCACCAGCCCGGTTTCAATAAAAATGATGACAAAAAGGATCAGATAAGTCCAGAGGCCGTAATCCCGGATAATGACGCTCAAATGTTGATCCAGGTGTAAAAACAGGTCTATAAAATAGGCTATCCATTCCATGAGGTCTGGGGTGTTCCCTTCCTTATTAATATTAATCAATGTGGTTGAAACATACCATACCCGATCCAAATATTGCAAGCCAAGTTCAAGGGGAACTTATTTGATCAAATGGAAAGAAAATGATAACTTAGTATAATGTCGGATCAAGATTTTCAAATTGAAGTGTCCTGTTACTCGGGCTTCAGGTATGGGGAGAAACCGATTTCTTTTAAACTCCTGGAAAGGACCTTTAAGGTCATCAAGATCCTGGATCAATGGTATGGGGAAGACCATCTTTATTTTAAAATCCAGGCCGATGATCAGAGGGTTTATCTGCTGAAATATGAACAAGCTCGAGATCAATGGTCCCTGAAAGGCATGATTCCCTAACAAGATCTTTTCAACGCATTATTGGGTCTTTTCTCTTGGTGTTATCCTTCGCTCAAAAGATATCAATTTTTATGGATGCCTAACGCATAGGTGTCGAGACGATTCCACCTTTCTCCTTGACTCTTTTTTTCTTCCCATTTTATAATCTCCCCTATTAAAAAAACTTTTCTATTTGTGAAAGTTGGGGTGAGGCATGACGGGCGGAGTTGCCAGGAAGGATGAATGGGTTTCTTCTGGATGGACATTAGTGAAAACAGTTAAAGAAAAGGAGATGCGAACATGACAAAATTAAAGGAAGTGGTAGTCGTGGATGCGGTGCGGTCCGCTATCGGCAAATCGGGGCGGAAGGGAATGGAGAAAGGCGGCCAGCTCTGCCAGGCATCAGCTCAGGATTTTCTGGCCAACACCCTCCGGGGACTGTTGGACAGGGTCCACTCCCGGTGTCCCAAGTTCGATGAAACGGAAATCGAAAACGTGATTATTGGTTGCCTGAGCCAGATCGGAGAGCAAGGCGCCAATATTGCACGCGTAGCCTCCCTCCTGGCCGGTATTCCTAACGAGGCGGCGGGCTGCACGGTGAACCAGTATTGCAATGCCGGACTCAAGGCCATCAATATCGCTGCGCATGAGATCATGGTCGGGGAAGGGGACATCATGGTCTGCGGAGGTGTGGAGATTATGTCCCACTATAATATGATGTCGGATATTCAGGTAGCCATTGATGCCAATTATCCGGTTCGTATGTCATCTCGACTTGCGGAAGGCGGCCTGAGCGTACCCCAGGGGGTTTGCGCCGAAATGATCTCCGCAGACCAGGGTCACACCCGGGAGGACCTGGAGCGTTTTGGCATGTGGAGTATGCAGAAAGCGATTCAGGCCGAGAGGAAGGGCTGGTTTGCCGATCATATTGTCCCCTTCGAGTTCACCTGGGAGGGAGTGACCCGAAGGGTGGAAAAAGACGAAGTTTTTCGGTCAAAGGCAGTGGAGAACCCTGATGCCTACCTTCAAGATCTTATGGCCCTTCCCACTCCCTTCAAGGAAAAAGGGCTCGTCAGCGCAGGCAATTCCTCGCAAATCGTGGATGGAGCGGCGGCGGTCCTGCTCATGAGCGCGGACAAGGCTGAGGCACTGGGCATTGAGCCCCTCTGTAAAATTGCGGCCTGTGCCGTGGCCGGGGGCGAGCCGGTGCCCATGCTCCTGGCGCCAATCCCGGCCGTGAGAAAGGCCCTCAAGCGGGCCGGCAAGACCATCGAGGACATGGACATCATCGAGCCCAACGAGGCTTTCGCCTCCCCATTGCTCCAGTTTGCAGATGAGCTCGGCTACGACCGCTTCGACCCCAGGGTGAATCCAACGGGTGGGGCCATTGCGCTAGGGCATCCTATTGGTGCATCCGGGGTCATTTACTTCGGGGAGATGGTCCATCACCTCAAACGCACGGGCGGGAAGGCCGGCCTCCAGATGATCTGCGGTGGTGGGGGGATTGGTATCGCCACCGTGGTGGAAGCGGTTTGATCACCGGAAGACTACTTTTTGACTTGAAGAAGGTGATAGGGGAGCCGGGTTAAGTCATTTTTTTAAGTTGCTCAAATAAGATTGCACCTGCTCGCTATCCAAGCAGTTAACAATATCTTCTTTGGACAGCCAGCCCTTGCGGGCAATGCCCACTCCATAAGAAATATCTTCCAGCCCGTCTAGGTGATGGGCATCGGGGTTGATGGCGATCTTGATCCCCAGTTCTTTGGCCTTTTTTATTAATCGCCAGTCCAAATCCAGGCGATGGGGGTTGGCGTTCAATTCGATGATGACTCCATTATGAGCCGCGGCTTCCAGGACTCGATTCATGTCTACCGGGTAGGGGTCACGGGCCAGAAGAAGGCGGCCGGTCGGGTGTCCCAACATCGTGGTGTAGGGGTTTTCTATGGCCCGAACAATCCGTCGGGTCATCTCCTCTTCGGTCATGTTAAAACGGGAATGGACCGAGGCGATGACAAAATCGAATTGGACTAACTCCTTGTCGGAATAATCGAGCGATCCGTCCGGCAAGATATCGGATTCGATCCCCCAAAACAAATGCACCTTTTTTTGTTTCTGATTTAAAGCGGCTATCTCTGCCCGCTGTTTTTCCAACTGATCCGTCTTTAATCCTCCGGCATAAGCGGCCGACTGGCTGTGGTCGGAAATACCAAGATACTTTAATCCCGCTTGGTCAGCCGCCTGCACCCATTGAGAAAGGGTTGGAGTGCCGTCGCTGAAATGGGTATGGAAATGAAAGGCCCCCCGGATATCCTTTTCCTCCACCAGGACCGGCAGGGTATGATTTTCTGCGGCCTCGATTTCCCCCCAGCCCTCACGAAGTTCCGGCGGTATATAATCAAGTCCCAATTTGCGGTAGATATCCACTTCATTTTTACAGGCAAGAATGCTCTCTCCCTTAAACAACCCATATTCATTGAGTTTGTATCCCAGGTCCTTCGCCCTGGGCCGTAAGATCATATGATGCTCTTTGCTGCCGGTGAAGTGATGGAGGGCATAAGGAAATTGTTTTGGCCTTACAACCCTAAGGTCTGCTTGGACGCCGTTATCGAGAAGCACCGAGGATTTGGTTGAACCTTTGTTCAGGATTTGATCGACCATCGGCAGGCTGGTAAAAAAATCCATGACATCTTCCGGATGGGCGCTTTCGGCCACCAGATCCATATCCTTTACAGTTTCCATCTTGCGGCGCAGGCTTCCGGCCAGAGAGCCTCGGAGGGTCTTAGAGTGTTTGTTGATCTGCTCCAAAATTTCCGAGGCCAGGGGATAGATCCCTCCAAAAAGAAAACGGCCTTGAAATCGCTTGAATTGTTCGATGCCCTGCAGGATTTTTTCCTGGGATTTCGGGCCAAAGCCCGGCAGAGTGAGCAATCTATTCTCATGGCAGGCATACTCCAGTTCACCTATGGACTTGATGCCCAGTTTCTCAAATAACTCTTTGACCTTCTTGGGACCAAGGCCCGGCACTCGGAGCATCTCCCGGACCCCTCCTGGAAAGGTGGCCTTGAGTTCTTGATGCAAAGGGATGGAGCCGTCTTGGATCAGTTGGGTGATCTGAAGGGAAAGGGTCTTGCCGATACCTTTGATCTGGGAAAGGGTTCCGGAACGAACCAGTTCCGAGACAGGAGACTCCTGGGCCTCGATGATCCGGGCCCCTTCGGCATAGGCCCTGATCTTGAATGGATTTCCCCCGGACAGTTCCAGGAGCAGGGCGATCTCATTGAGGATTTGGGCTACGTCCTTATTGTCCATGAGGAGAAAAGAAGATGATGAAAGATATTTGACAGTTTGTTTTCATATTAAATTACCCTTGAAAGGGAAGTCAAGGATAAAACCAGGGAGAAGAAACAGGGAATAAGGTTCGGGTAATGTCAGGCTCATATCTTGATTTTTTTCCAGCCGCCTCTGGAAAAACGCCACCAGAGTAAGGTCCCTCGTATATTGATGTCCAATACAGCCGCCGACCATGCTCCAACAGGGCCAAGATGAATGGCGAGGGCCAGAAAATAAGCCAGCGGAAGCCGTAAGAGCCAAATGCAGCCGGTCATGATCAACAATACCCAGCGAGTGTCTCCGGCACCTCGGAGACCGCCGGCCAAGGTATTGCTCGTTCCCATCATGGGCATGGCCAAGGCCCATATCTTCAGGCTCAATGCCGACAGGGCAATCACCTGCAGATCGGATATGAAGAGAGAGGCCATCCCGGCGCCGAAGAAAAACATGATGACTCCGACAATAGTCATGACGATCATAGCGTATTTCCGCGCAAGACGGGCGGCCATTTCACCCACTTCCGGGCGCCCTGCCCCCAGGGATTGGCCGACAAGGGCCATGGCGGCCATACCGAAACCGAAACCAGGCATGAAAGCCAGACCTTCTATGCGCATGGCAATGGAATGAGCGGCATAAATCTTCGTACCCAAACTGCTCAGGATGACGGTATAGACGGTCATAGCCAATTGGAGCTGTATCTGCTCGATACCCGCCGGCAGACCAATACGGAAGATACGTCGGATCATGACCATATCAAAGGGCCATGAACTGGAAAGACGGTACTTTAATACACCGCCTCCCCGGATCAGGAGCATAATGATGATCGCAGCTCCTATCAGGCGCGAAATAGAGGCTCCCACGCCTGCTCCCAATACACCGAGAGACGGGAACCCTAATCCGCCGTATATCAGTAAATACCCCAGGATAATATTGCAAATCGTCACCGCAGCCATGACGATCATGGGCGTTCGGGTGTTTCCGGCTCCTCGGAAACAAGAACTGCCGGCGGCAAAAATAAAGGAGGGCATAAAGGAAAAAGCCACTGCACGAATGTACTTGACGCCAAGTTTTATGACGTCAGGGCGACCACGGAGTAATTTCATGGCCTGTCCGGCAAAAACCCACAGAAGAAGACTGAACAGAAGGCCCAAAATGACGGCTAATATCAAGGCCTGACCTACTGTCTGATTGGCTTCTTTTATTTCTTTCGCTCCCACATGGCGGGATACCACAGCCATAGCCCCGACCGTAATAGCGGCGAAGGAGACTTGAATCATGAATTCGATCTGCTGGCCCAAACCGACAGCGGCCAGGGCTGAAGCGCCAAGACGGCCCACCAGAATAGTATTGATGATTCCACCGAGGCCGAAAAAAGTCGTCTCCAGGACAACGGGCCAGGCCAAACGAAGCACCGTTCTCGGCAAATCCGCTTTGGTCAATTTTTCAATAGATATGGTTCTTGCTCCTATGGTATCGCTAATGTCAGACATATCTATCCTTAATGATTTCGATGTATTTTTATGAAGATGAACTGGAAGAGAACGTTATACAAGACCCGGATTGGATAAGAAGCTGTTTTTTGATGGCCAAAGTATAGACAAAGAAAAAAATGGGGTCAAGGGAAAATTAAATGCGTTGTCTAAAAATGGAATAATCGATCTAGACAGTGTCTCGTCTACCAGACTCCCATATCCCATAAGGTCTTCTGCCAAGCGAAGCGCAACGTACGCAACCACTTTCCCACCTCGCACATACCAAATTTTCAGGGAGTCAGAATCCGTTGTCCTTGATCATCTTCCGGTACCAACGGGCGCTATCCTTCCAAAAGCGTTCCTGGGTCCGGTAATTGACATAGATCAGTCCGAAACGGCGGCCGTATCCGAAGGCCCACTCGAAATTGTCGAACACCGACCAAACGTAATATCTTTGCAAGTTCACTCCTTGGGTCAAGGCCCGATAGGCGGCTTTCATATGATCGATCAGATAACTCTGCCGGCGGGGATCGGGAATTCTTCCGTCCACTAATTCTTCTTCGCCGAATGAGGTTCCATTCTCGGTAATGAAGAGTACTGGGTGGTTATAATCGCGGTCTAATCGGATTAATAAATCATAAAGACCCTGCGGAAAAACCTCACCATTGGTGGCCCAACTTTCGTCCCGGTCAGCCACAACTTCCACTTTCAGGACCGGCTCCTCAATCGAACTTTTCACCATGTTCCGGGAATAATAATTGACACCGACGAAATCAAGAGGGTTGTTCTTCATCAGTTCCATATCTCCGGGCAAAATTTCAGGGGCCTGGAACCGGTCCTGGTAGAAGGCGAGCATATCCTGGGGATAGCTGCCTTTGATGGCCGGGTCCAGGAACCAGCGGTTGCTGAAGCCGTCATAGCGATGGGCTGCGGCCCTGTCCGCCGTCGATTCAGTCAAAGGATATACCGGACTTAAACTGAAGGCGATCCCGATCTTCCCCTGTGGCACCATCTTCCGAAAGGCTTCCACCGCCTTGGCGTGGGCCAGCAAGTAATGGTGCCCATTCTTGATACCTGTCGCCATGCCTTTCTTAGTCGGTTTGCCCAGAATGAACTGCGGCGAGAAAATATCCACCCAGGGCTCGTTCAAGGTCAGCCAGTGTTTGACACGGTCGCCGAAGGCCATGAAGCAGACCTGCGCATAGTCACGGAACCAGTTTGCGCTCGCGCGCACGCGCCAGCCGCCTTGCTCTCTCAGCGCCAGGGGATAGTCCCAGTGGTAAAGGCAGATTGTCGGCTCGATTCCGGCGGCCAGCAGCTCGTCAACCACCTGATGGTAGAAGCGCAGCCCCTTCTGATTCACCTCACCAATGCCTTGGGGAATAACCCGTGGCCAGGAGATGGAAAAACGGTAGCATTGCAGACCCAATTCCTTCATAATCTTGATGTCGTCTTTGAAGCGATGATAATGGTCAATAGACATATCACCCGTGTCGCCATTGGCCGCGATTTTCAAGGTCCGGCAGTACCGGTCCCAGACCGATGGGCCTTTGCCATCCTCGTCCCAGGCGCCCTCGATCTGATAGGCCGAAGTCGCTGCGCCCCATTTGAAGTCTCGTGGAAAGGTGATCTCGTTCATCTTCCTAGCTTCCTTTTATGGTAATAAATTCCTTGTTCGAGCTTGAGTATACGAAGATTGACCTTGTGTATAAATTGAGTTTAGACCACAAAATATGGGATGAGTAGGAGGGGGGTAAGATTGTCCTATTTCCTTTCCTTGCACCTTGGTGGAGGGAGCTTTAATTTTAAGGAGAAGGTGAGAGATTTATTTGTTCGACCTTGTTATTGTGCGTCCAGTACCAGATGAAGTGTTGATTCTCTTGTCTAACCTTGATATAACCAGCATCCCTAAAGCTTTTAAGGGTCCTATGGACCAGTTGGCTATCGAAGCCGGTCGCTTCTTCAATCCGTTGGCATAGCAGGTCAAAGGTATTATCAGGACCGTTGTTCGTTGTGGCCATAGGGAAAGAACCGCAGGTCTCTAAAAAATCTTCGGAAAGAATCTTGTAAACCAGTCGCATCCGGAAGTGCCCCTCCACCCTTAAATTATCCTCGGGGGCATTGGTTTTATCGTGATATCCCTGAACCTGTTTTTCCCAGGCCTCCTGAATTTCCCGGTCAAATTCAGCCACAAATTGATTCATGGCTTCAGGGGTTAGGGCTGATGTCCTGACTATCGCGCTATTGGCATCATAACGGGCCCAGTCATCCGTCAGGATTTCAAGATCGTACTGATCAATCTTTTCTCTGACCGTTGTCCCGGGGAAAGGGGCCAGAAAATGAAAACCGTGAATGATATCGAGGCTCCTGGAAAACTCCTGGGTATCCTTCAAGGTTTCAGGCGTTTCCCCCGGCAGGCCGACCATAAAGGAGGCATGAGGCAGGATACCCACTTCTTTACAGAGGCTGACGGCTTTCCTGGCCTGATCCAAGGTAATCCCTTTCTTGACGCGTTTCAAAACGGCCGGATTGCCGGATTCAATACCGAAACTGACACAATCACAGCCGGTCTCCCGCATCAATTGCAAGGTCTCTTTATCCACGGTGTTGACCCGGGAAAAGGCCGTCCAGGAAAAGGAAAGCTTTCGCCTGCGAATTTCTTCACAGACCTCATGAACTTTTTTCTTGTCGGAGGTAAACAGGTCGTCGGCCAGGTTGATCCGGGAAAAACCATAAGACAGAATCTGTTCGATTTCATCCACAACCAGAGAGGCCTTTCTGGAGCGGGCCTTGCTGCCCACCATTTTTCTGCCCTGGCAAAAAATACAGGAATAGGGACATCCCCGGCCGGTGATCATGGAAACCGGAAATCCGAGGGCCTGATAGCGGGACATGGGCAACAGGTGCCGTGCCGGCATGGGCAGTGTGTTCAAATCTTCGATCAGCTCCCTCTTTCCGGTTTGAATGATCTGTCCGTTTTCCCGGAAGGCGATCCCTTGAATATCCGCCCTATTTCCCTGACCTTGGAAATGATTCACTAATTCCGATATGGTTTTTTCCCCCTCGCCAATGACCAGCATATCGATTTCAGGGTAGGTTTTCAGGGTATTGACGACATCAAAGGATACGTGAGGGCCGCCCATCATGGTGAGTAGGGAAGAATCGAAATTCTTGGCGGTTTTGACGATCTCGGCGGCCAATGGAAAATTCATCGTCACTGAGGTGGCGCCCAATAAATCGGGTTGGAATTCCTTCAGCTCTCGCTGCAACTTTTCCGGGGTATATCGGGTTACAATGTAGTCAATGACTTTCACTTCCGCTCCCGTTTGCTCGAAGGCCGAGGCAACGTAGGACACACCCAGCGGCGGTGAAGGGGCTTCTTCCAGAGGATACGGGGGGGCGACAATGGCGACCCTCATCGGAGGTTAATCCCCTTTCCTCGGGAATATCATGGATCGCAGCCATCCCCAAAGGGTATTGCCTTTGAGATTGTTCTTTTCCTTCTCTTTAACCTCGGCCTTAAGGTGGGATATAATCGTAAACCAATCTTCCCGGGTCTGCATGGGTCTGTCCATATCGAGTTGTTTCAGAACAACGGCAGGATTGCCGGCTGCGATCACGTTGGGCGGGATATCCTTCACAACCACGGCACCGGCTCCGATAATACTATTATCCCCGATGGTAACCCCCTTACAGACAATGGCGCTGTCCCCGATCCAGACATTGTTTCCTATCCGGACCGGGAAAGACTGCCCTACAAACATACTACGATCATAGAGGTCATGCCAGTCCGCATCGGTGACATAGACGCGATTGGCCAGCATACAATTGTCTCCGATGTTAATTTCCGTTGCCGCGCTGAGCCGAACCCCGGCGCATATCAAACAATAGTTCCCTATGGCGATGCGCCCTTCTCCTGTCCTGTTAGACCAAACCGTTAATCTAACCTTATTGTCTGATGTGGCTATGATATTGGCATAATCACCCAGAGAGATAGGACCGCCGTTCACTTCAATACACCAAGGCTTCATGATGGTAGAGTCCTTGCCTAACTCCTCAAATTGAGGGCGCAGGAAATGATTCACATACCATACTTCAAACCGGTGGCTCAGACATTTGACGCTATAAGGACGACGATCTCTTTTCAACGGATATCTACCTTGTTTATTTCAGGAGGTCTTTGAAAATCGGGGGCCTATATTCTCTGTATTTGTTCGTGGCCAACGGAAGGCAAGTCCGGTGCAAGGGATTCTTCGGCTTCCCTGGTGTTCCAGAAACTGTGATTGAATAGTCGGCTGGCCGGAGTCAACTCATTGAGTGCCTCATAGGCCAGAAGGACGGCAGCGGCTGTCCAGGATGTTTTTTCCTCGGGCCATATGACTCCATCGGGAAAGGTCACTCCCATCCAATAGGAACCATCATCGAATTTCTTGTCCCTGAGCCAGCTGAAAACCGTTTCTGCACGGTCATAGTCGTCGATAGCCGCCAGGGCTATTACCAGTTCGGATGTCTCGGCCATGGTGACCCAGGGCCGGTCGGAAACACACCGAACACCCCACTCCGGCACGGTAAATTTGTCCCAGAATTTATCCATCCTTTTTCTGGCCTCCATCCCGGTAACGGCGCCGCAAAGAACGGGGTAGTACCAATCCATAGAATAGCGGGATTTGATCATATTAAAATAATCGGGTTTATTCCTGATGGCGTCTCCCAATTTTTGGAGGGCCTTATCCCAACTCGGCTGAGATTTATCCAACAGTGAGGCCATGGAAAGGGCACACTTGAGGCTCATATAGATAGAGCTAGAACCCGTTAACAGCGCCATGGGATCGATAATCCCATTGCTGTTTTTCGCCCAGTAAATCTCACCGGTGGGCGCCTGCAGATTGAGAGCGAAATTAATACCGGCTTTTACTGTCGGCCACATGTGTCTGAGGAAGGCTTTATCCCCGGTAATTAAATAATAATGGAAAACACCGACGGCTATATAAGAAGACATGTTGGACTCTCTCGTGGTATCCTCAGGAAGGCCATTACGTGTAGCTGACCACCAACTCCCGTCTTTGAGTTGTGTCTT
Organism: Thermodesulfobacteriota bacterium; assembly: GCA_049520575.1. GTDB lineage: Bacteria > Desulfobacterota > RBG-13-43-22 > RBG-13-43-22 > RBG-13-43-22 > RBG-13-43-22. Next base: position 17,740 of record JBEKPQ010000081.1, read on the forward strand.
TAACATCCAGTCATAGGCCAGGGCCGCTTCCTTTAAATACCCGGCTACACTAAGGCCCATGGCACTTTCCACATGATCCCAGGGATCTGTTTTCCCATTTAAAGACCAGGGAATTTCGCCATTCTCTTTTTGAATTCCCGCTATAAAGGCCGCCATTTTCTCAACATCAACGGGTGATTCCGAAATACTTCTGGAGACAATTAGTTCCATTTTCTTTATCCGTTTCTGAACTGGAGAACGATGCCCTTCGCCAATAATAGGGTTTGAATTGTTATCCGGCATTCTGGTAAATCAAGGGTGATTTATGACATCCCATTCCAAAAACATTAATTATAAATTATTTTTTATTATTTTTCAATTAATTAATAAGAAGGGCGAATTGAATCATATTAAATGTTACCAAGGGGGTTAAACTAAAAGGATCGTTGACTCATAATTAATGTTACCGGAAGGAAGTGTCCGGTAGGAGGAAAAATTATGAGTCCACGATCGA
>JBEKPQ010000082.1:0-18190 GCA_049520575.1 Thermodesulfobacteriota bacterium
ATGGAGCTCTACCGAAAATACGGCACCTATTACCGACCTACTACGAATGCTTCTCTCTTGACTGAAGACAAGCTGGAGCACATCGCAGGGGTGGTTGACCTGCTCAAGTGCAGCTTCGATGCCCACAACGATGAGTTGTATCGAAAACTACATCTCAATACTTATTTCCCGACGGTCGTAAAGAATTTGAAGACATTTTCCGAAGCCCGACGACACATGGACCCCTATCCGTGGTTTCGGGTGGGCCTGGTGCTGATGAGGTCTAATCTCGAATACCTCAAGGACTATGCCGATTTTGTTTTCCAGGAGCTGGGCGTCGACGATATGGAGATCATGGCCCTCAACTATGCCAACAACGAGATGTGTGATGAGTTCTACTGGGATATCCCCAACCGTGTGAACAGGGTCATCGAAGAATTAATCGACCATGGCATTGCCCACAAATACCGACTGCGCCTCGCCTTCACCCGAATGCCGAGGATAGACGGCACATGGATTGATCAGACATCCGCGGAACGTTCCCGGGCTATTGCCAGAACCCAGCCGAAAGCTGATAATGGCGGTTATGGAAAATATTCCGCTGAGGTGCGCCAGGGAGATATTTTCGGTAACAAGGAGCAGTTGGAAGAGGGTTACGTATGGAGCAACGATATGCGAATCAATCAGATCAAGTCCGATGATGGAGACACGATAGGGGTTTGCGAATTCTTCACGAGACCGTTTTTCAAGCCCCCCACTGTCGAATGCGGCGGGGAGGACTGGATCAAATTCGAGAGCTGCGGGAGCTGCTCCACTTTCGTTTTCGGTAATCTCAAGAAGCACACCTTTACCGATCTTTACAACAATCCCATGATCCAGGAGGTGAGGGCCTTCCTCTACGGCAAGTATCAACTGCCTCGATCGCGGTGGATGTTCCCGTGCCGGTACTGCCTGTGCGTCGATCAGATCTATTCCGAAGAGAGTAACGGGAGCCCCAATGTGGGGCGGAGATTCTTTCCCGGTGACGATCTTTACCAGCTCACCCCCGATAGGCCTCAAAGCCTCTTAAGGAGAGGATGGCATTTCTATCAAAGGGAAGGTTTTCGCACAACGACCCGTGAGACTTTTCACTTTATCAGGCATAAGTTGTGGTCTTCGCCTAGAGCAAGAGGTGCGAAATGAACAAGGTTCTCGTCTTCTGCTCCGATGTATTGCCTCTTAAAGGTATGGCCACCTCCGGGGGAGGATTGCGAAGTTGGCAGATTATACAGGGACTCCAGGCCCAGGCTCTCGACGTCGCTTATTCCATGCCCAAGGATTGTTACCTTAGCCGTACTTTCCGAGAACATATTCCTCCAGAAGCGCGCCAGAGACTCTGGGACCATTGGAATCAGGAGCAAATTATCGAAACGGAAAAACCGGATGTCATCGTCTTGGCCAAAGCGGCCCTGAAACATTGGGAAAAAAAGTACGACATACCCCTGGCCATAGATTTTCACGGCCCGGACGTCATGGAAGCCGAGCAGATGGTCAAACGGACCGAGCCCGCGGCCCGCTTCATGGTGCGTCGCAACCGGGCCCTCGCCAAGCTCAAAACCATATCTGAAGCGGATTTTTTCACCTGCGCCGGGCAAAGGCAGCGGTATTACTTCATGGCCTTCCTGCTCATGGCCGGCGTGGCACTGGATGACGCGGAAGTCCACTACATGCCTGTGGCCATGTCGGCTGATCTGCCCCCTCACGAGGCTGATTTAGAGCATCGTTCGATTATCTTCGCCGGAGGGTTTTATCCATGGATTAACCCCATGCCCGCCCTCCTCGATCTGGCCCAATGCCTTACAAAAATTGACAACTATCACCTTGAAATATTCGGTGGCAGCCACGAAACCAATGCGGAAGAGAAAAGGGAGTTTGACGCCTTCAAGGCGAAGATGGAAAGAAATACCAAAGTCACCTTTCACGGCACTATACCACGGGATCAGCTTTTGGCTTGGTATCGTAAGGCGTCTGTAGCCTTTGAAGTCATACCACGCAACCCGGAGCGCGAACTCGCCTTCACGACCAGGACCGTGGAATTTATGTGGGCGGGACTCCCCGTGATCTACAATAATTATGCCGAGCTGAGCGATCTGATTCGCCAGTATCAGGCCGGCTGGCTGGTCGCCCCGGGCAATACAGCCGAGCTGCAGGAAGTAGTAAGGCTGATCGCCGAGGACAAGGACGCTGTTCGGCTGGCCTCCGAAAATGCCCAAAGATTAGTAAGAGAAAATCTCACTTACGAGAAGGTGATTACACCTCTGGCAAATTTTTGTCAAAATCCAAGACGCCGTGAGCGCAGCGACAACTGCAATGGCCTTATCGATGCAGCTAACGCAGGCCCGGGAGTGATGGAGCGTGTCTATCTTGCCTACAAAACTCATTCTCGGCGCGACTTCGCTGCCGCCTGTCTCCGCCATGCGTTCTCACTCACGAAGAGAACGGTTGGCAAACCTTAAGGGAACCGCGCGCCTGACGCCTCTTATCGGCCTCCAGGCGATGCTGGCGACCATCGCCTTTGTCCACAGCACAATCGAAAGGAGCCTATCGGATGGAGGAAATCTCCCAGAACTAGGTCGATCGGTTTTTGCTCCGGATAAATTACGTTCCGCCACCTGAATTCAACAGCGTTCTTCGTAATACTAATGAAGATATACGGAGGGGAAAAACGTAAAACGAAATGAAAAAGGTGCGCTTGCCATGGAATGTTTGATCTGCGGATCAGCCTCGGTGAAGGCCATCGGCAAAAGGTCTCATTTCTGTAGTCTGGACACGTACCGCAAGTTCGTCGACTCGTTGGCTGTCTTCGACCGGGACATAGTGAGGTGTGAGGCATGTGGCTTTGCCTTCATCAACCCGATGTATGACGGGGCCGATTTCGCCCGGCTTTATAATCCCCGGACCTACGACGCCTTCGCAGACGAGAACAGGGGTAAGGAGTCTTCACCCGAAATGGTACAGGTCTGGCTAGGCCAGCTCGCCAGTCTCGGAATTTCTGAATGGCGAGAGACCTTCGAGAGGCAATACGGCAGGCGCCCCCGAATGCTGGACATAGGGTGCGGTTATGGCCGCGTTATGAACCTTTTCGACAGGATAGGCTTCGACGTGGCCGGCATAGAGATCAACAAGACTGCCGTCAAATACGTACGGTCCGCCTTCGGCTACCCGGTCGAAGAGGTCGATTTGTTCGATTATTCCCCTCCGGACAGATACGAGCTTATAAGCCTCTGCCACTTGATCGAGCACGTCCCTGATCCTTCAGCGGCAATAGATAAAGTCCTGAGCCTGCTTTCCCCGGATGGCCTTCTGTTTCTGGAGACGCCGTGGGCAGAGGATATCGGTCAGTACGATCAAAGGTACCGCGACATTTACCACACGCTCTTCTTCAACCACCTGTCCTTCTTTCTGCTGGGGCTCAAGCATGGCCTGGCAGTCCGCAGTTCGCAGCGCATTTCGTTTTTCACGGACGATTATCACAAGTACATACAGCTGGTCTATCAACGGTCCGGCCGTATGGAGATTTCGGCGTCTCATGTTCGATCGCTGGGCGCTCTATTCAATGGGCTCGAGAGGGAACACTCCGATGCCATAAACGAGCGGCAGGATCAGTGGAAGCAAATACAGACACTTACAGTATCGGATGTGATAACCTTAAAGGCACGGGAACTCCGTAGTGCCATGGGTGGTGTCTATCTTGCCTACAAATCGCTTCCCCTTCGCGACTTCGCTGTTAAATGTCTCCGGAAGGCGGCCTCGGTCGTGCAGAAAAACCTTAAGGCCTTAACGGCATTTAATAAGTCTACATTTCTTTGTTTGGGCTTAACACCCTTCGTTTATAAAACACTCTGTTAGGAGGTCCCTATTCGTGAATAAAAAAAGTCTTGTTACCGGCGGCGCCGGGTTTATGGGATCGCACGTGGCCGAAAAGCTGCTGAAAAGCGGCCACAACGTGGTGGTGTTGGACGATTTGAGCGGCGGCTTTCCGGACAATGTGCCGACCGGAGCTGAATTTGTTCAGGCCTCGGTGAACGATCACGCCTTCATCAATTCCCTGTTCGAAAAACACCGCTTTGATTACGTCTATCACCTGGCCGCTTATGCCGCTGAAGGCCTCAGCCATTTCATCAAGAGATTCAATTACGAGAACAATCTTATCGCTACCGTGAATCTCATCAATGCCGCGGTTAATTTCGAGACCAAGTGCTTCGTTTTTACCTCTTCAATCGCCGTATATGGCACCAACCAGTTGCCGATGGCCGAGGACATCCAGCCGCTGCCAGAAGATTCATACGGGATCGCGAAATATGCCGCAGAGCTGGAATTAAAAAGAAGCTATGAAATCTTCGGCCTCCCCTACATCATCTTTCGCCCCCATAACGTCTATGGAGAGCGACAGAACATCGGAGACAAATACCGGAATGTCATCGGCATATTCATCAACCAACTCCTGACCGGCCGGCCGATGACGATCTTCGGGGACGGTGAACAGACACGGGCCTTTTCCTATATCGGGGACGTGGCGCCAGTCATTGCCGCGAGTGTGGAGTATCCGGGCGCCTACAATGAGGTCTTCAACGTAGGAGCGGATAAACCTTACACGGTCAACTATCTGGCTGAAGTAGTGGCCAAAGCCAAGGGTGTGCCCTACACAACGAGGCATCTCGAAGCCCGTAAAGAGGTGAAAGACGCTTACTCGTCGCATTTGAAGGCCGAACAGATCTTCGGCGCCCGTGCAAAAACGTCATTGGAAGAAGGCGTGCGGAAAATGGTGGATTGGGCCGTGAAAGCGGGCCCGAGGAAAAGCAAGGAGTTCGAACATATAGAAATTAGGAAGAATCTCCCGCCAAGCTGGGCCTCGGGGTAGCTTTTTCCATATTCTGCTTTTCTTTGTTTCTCGGGTAATATTGATAAGGTACCGGCACTCCTGGAAATCGCGGCAAACAAATCCGGATCATCTCCAAAAGAGTTGGCGATGATAGAAGGATTCAAGGGGTCAAGGATTCAAGGAAAATGCTTAGAAATTACAAAAAACTAAAAGTGTGGGAGAAGTCTTATAAACTGTGTTTGGAGGTTTATCGGATTACAGAGGGTTTTCCAAAAAATGAGCTATATGGTCTGATATCCCAAATGAGAAGAGCGGCCTTGTCTATCCCCTGTATATAGCAGAAGGATATGGAAGAAAAACAACACCGGAATATTTAAGGGCTTTATACATCGCCTACGGCTCAACTTGTGAATTAGAAACTCAAATTTTATTATCCGGGGATTTGGGTTACCTTAAGGATATAAGTTTATCAAAACTTCAAGGGGATTTAGGAGAGGTCGAGAGGATGCTCAAGGCATTGATAAAATCCTTAAAAAAAACCCTTGAATCCTTGAATCCTCGAATCCTTGACCCCTTTCTCTCAACTTATTGGGAGAAGAACCAGAAATCCTCATGGCCAAACAGAATAACAGTTGGGTTGTTGGCGCGGTCATCGTGATCTACCTCCCTGAGCAGGAAGTGCTGGACCGTCTGCTGCGGACACTGGCGGGGCAAGTCGCTTATATGGCTGTGGTTGATAACGGAGCCATGGAAAGCACGCGCTCTTTCCTGCAAGGCCTGGCAGCGGAATGGCCTTCACTGGAAATATTCTCCCAACGGCAGAATGTGGGAGTCGCCGCTGCCCACAACGTAGGAATTGCCCGGATACGAACCAGGGGATGTACGCATGTACTTCTACTGGATCAGGACAGCATCCCGGCGCCGGATATGGTGGAAAAGCTGCTACAAGCCTGTCTGAAACTGGAATCGGAAGGCAAACGGGTGGCGGCGGTGGGACCTGGCCTCCGGTATCCTCGTACCGACGACACATCATTTTTTGTGCGTTTCGGCTGGCTGGGATTAAAGCACATCTATTGCGATCAACTGGATAAGACTCCTATTCCCGTCGATTTCCTGATCTCCTCCGGCTCCCTGATACCCATAGCCGCCTTAGACCAAGTGGGTGGAATGGATGAGCAGTTTTTCATCGATCACGTGGATACGGAATGGTTTCTTAGGGCGGCTTCGCTGGGTTATCGTACCTATGGCCTTGGCGAGGCGAGAATGGAGCACAGCCTGGGCAAAGGTGCCGCTATCCGCCTCTGGCTGGGCCGGTGGCGTTATATCGCCATTCATAGCCCCTTGCGGCATTACTATATGTTCCGCAACAGCACTCTTCTTTACCGAAGAAACTATGCTCCTTGGAAATGGATTTTTCCCGATTTGATCCGACTTATTTTAATATTCTTTTTCTTTTTGGCAATGTCTCCGGAGCGCATTGAGCACGGTCGTATGATGTTAAAGGGCTTTTGGGATGGGATTAGAGGAAACACAAAGCCACCCAGATCAGGATAACCGGCTTTAATGAGGGAGGCACCGCTATCGGTAGTCATAGCCTCAACTCTAACGCGCACAGTCTGCTGCTCGTTTGATAGAGACTATGTGGATTGAAGTTGTAATGAGGCCCCTCTCGGGCTAATAAGCCTGTTTAAATAGGCCCACACCTCAGCTTCATAACGTCGGCAGGAATCGGCCGGCAGGGTAATATATTCCCCATAATCATCTTGGCAGAAAAAATATGCCTCCAGCCTTTTCCCCGCTGCGTAAAATAGTGATGTATGCCGGCTAAGGCAAACCTTGCTATCCGTGCCCTGCCTGAGACGTTATCAGCATCTTCTGAAAATGCCAGGGTTAAGTATATCCTCCCTGGAATTTTACCCGAATTATCCGGAATTAATTTCTTTTTCCTTGTGTTCTTACTCTGTTATGGATTGTTTACAAAGATACCCGAGATAATGCTTGTGTTTAGGTCCAGATAAACCGTCACCGTCCTGCCTAAACTGATAGCGGTGTAGGCGGTTGCCAGTTGCTGGCTTACCTGGCTCGATAAACAAGTATACCAGGCCAGCGGAACGCTTGTACCTGACAACATGATAAAAGCCCCTCCGCCAATCGGCCCGGCTGAACTTACGGCAATCGTATAATACCAAGTATTTGCTGCCTGTGTTTCCGATTTCAAGGCAAAAAATGTGATTGCCGTCAAGACCACCAACACCAGGATAAAAGACCTCTTTTTTAAATTTGTTCTCATGACCATTCTCCTTCCCTTCATATTTAAGTGTTTTAAAGTAGTTGCCTCGGGAAAATCCCTTGCCGTCATTCGATATTTTTAATCAAACCCCATCGCCAAATGAAAATCCTTTCATCTTTTCTTTCACAATATCCCATAGTTCCCCTATATGTCAAGTAAAAAAAGTTGCCGGAACTTAATGGCAATTAATTTATCTAGGCCTTGATAAATCATACGATGAGCAAGAGATCGCATCTTCTAATCATCATCCCTTAATAGCAATTGCAGCCAGGGCATACCAGCAGGAAGCAAAAACTTCTGGATGCGCTGGTTAAAAGTATCGGCCACATAGAGACTGCCGGATCCTGCTGCCAGACCATAGGGGTAAAAGAATTGACCGTTACTACTTCCAAATTGACCATATTTAAAAACAAAGGTCCCATCGGCGCGAAATTTCTGGATGCGGTTGTTGTTATACTCACCTACATAGACATTACCGGGCCCGTCTATTGCTACAGATATGGGAGAATTAAACTGACCGTCACCGGATCCATAAGCACCCCCCCATTTGGTTACAAAGGAAGCCATATTGGTGGAGCTATCATAGGTAAACACCTGGATGCGATTGTTATTGTTGTCAACAACAAAAATTTGACCTGTCCTGCTTATGGCCACACCCATTGGATTATTAAACTGCCCATTGCCGGATCCCACGGTGCCCCATTGACCCAGATAGGTTCCGGTTGTAGTAAAGACCTGGATGCGATTATTACGGAAATCAGCTACAAAGAGATAGGTCCCTGTCCCGTCCACGGCCATCCCCATCGGGCTACTCAATTGCCCATTACCACTGCCTGATGATCCCCATTTGGTTATAAAACCGCCGCTTGAATCAAATTTCTGGATGCGGGAGTTGCCAACATCCGACACATAAACATTTCCTGACCCATCTATGACAATTCCCCAGGGCCAGCTAAATTGCCCATTACCACTTCCATAGGACCCCAATTTGCTTATATAATTTCCGTTGGAATCAAATACCTGAATGCGATGATTAAAGCCATCAGCCACATAAATATTACCCGAACCGCTTCGGGCTACTCCATAGGGGAAATTTAACAGTCCATCACCGCTGGCAAAGGAACCCCATTTACGTAAATAGGTCCCGTTAGCATCAAACACCTGGATGCTATGATTGCCAGAAGCCGATACGTAGATATTACCGGATGGATCTACGGCTATCCCACCGGGGTGAATAAAAGTCCCGTTAGTAACAAATCCATAAGAACCCCATTGGGTTAGATACTTACCGTTGGAGTCAAATTTCTGGACGCGATAGTTCCCATAATCCACTACGTAAACATGACCGGTAGCATCGACCGCTATGCCCCTGGGATTAATTAACTGACCATTGCCGGTCCCGGCCCCCCCCCATTGGGTTAGATACTTACCGTTAGAGTCAAATTTCTGGACGCGGTTGTTGATATACTCCGAAACATAAATATAATTCGATCCGTCAACCGTTATACCCCACGGCTGATTAAACTGACCATTGCCGGTCCCGTAGGTCCCCCATTGGGTTAGATAGTTTCCGCCGGAATCAAATTTCTGGATGCGGTTGTTATAGCTTTCAGCCACATAGATATTACCCGCCCGATCGACGGCCAGAGCCCTTGGACCATAAAACTGACCATGGCCTGTCCCGTAGGCGCCCCATTGGGTCAGGTAGTTACCGCTGGAATCAAATTTCTGGATGCGACTATTTGCCAAATCTGCCACATAGACATTACCCGCCCCATCAAAGGCCATGCCCTGCGGGGCACTAAACTGGCCATTGCCGGTTCCGTAAGCACCCCATTTGGTTTTAAAGGTCCCGGTAGAGGTAAACTTCTGAATGCGATGGTTGCCGGCATCTGAAACATAGATATTTCCCGAGGCGTCTGCGGCTACCCAGTCCACTACGCTAAATTGCCCGTCATACGGAGGTTGTGATCCCCAGGTGTTAACGAAGGTTAGAGTTTCCGAATATCCTGCTCCCCCCATAAAACAAATCAGGAGTATAGGAACCAAAAAAATGAGAGAAAAATCCATCCTCCCAGCCTTACACCGGTTAGCTTTCATCTTTCCTCCTTTCTGTCCTCCCCAGTAATACGTTAATTCCAGTCGCCTATCATCTCAATTTCTGCCGCTAAAATCTCTTAAATTTAACCATGGGGGTATCCCCTTGACTCAGGTACTCAATATATGTGTATCACAAAAATTTAATTATTTACAATGCTTGAAAATTACAGTCAAAATACTGGCTTATTTCAGGTACTACGTGAAGGCTAATATGTCTAGGCTGGGGTATGGAAAACTATCCCCTGTATCTTATGAATTAACGTTTCCTTTCAATCGCAGAACTTCTCGGTACCTTGAAAAGCTCTTTTATCTGCTTATTCAGCCGGCCATTCCGATTGAAGTTGTCACCTATAGCGAAATTATCAAACAAGTACGAGCTACAAAGAAACACAACCTCAATATATAGTGGCATCCTGACTAAAGGGGAAACCCACTTTTAATAAATATTTTCAGGAATTGATTTGGCTGATTTGCGGTTGAATTTATCCGAAAGATTGAATAAGCAGCGAGGGCTGGTTGGCGACTGTGCAGGTGAAGTCCCAAAGAAAAAGTTCGGCGCAATGAGTTCGGCCTACGATGGTTGGTTTTTGAAGAACCCTGAATCAAAAAATCCTCTTATTTTCAGAAGATTATAGCTTTCAGGAAACGGACAAAGGTAGATAAGATTTTTTTATTTTATATGACCTTATTAAATAAAATCACTTGTATTCCTTTTATATTCCTTTTGTCAAGTCTTTTTATAATTTTTTACTCAGAAATTAATTTATCTAGGCCTTGATAAATCATACAATGAGCAAGAGATCGCATCTTCTAATTCCCTAATAGTAATAGCCAGGGCGGGGCAATGTTTAAGGTCTTAAAAGTCATATCCGCTCCATTGGCGATCCCGACACTATTGGTTGCCATCAGCCGGCAATGGTAGGTGATATTGGGTTTCAGCCCGGTTAAATTGGCTGTAAAAGCCAATTCGCTTGTACCGCTGCCGGCTGACTGGCTGCTGGTAACATTTCCATAGGAAGTGGTTGTCCCCCATTGAAAATAGTATGTCGTCGGCAAACCGTTTGGATTGACTGTCCCGTTCAACGTCCCCCGCGAGGTTTTCACCCCGCTAACTGCCTTGGTCTCCACCGTAGGGGAAGCTGCAACGGGAACTAGGTTTACAATACTGACAGCTTCAAGTGACATTCCAGAATAGCTGGCCCCACCCACCCAGTTCATGGTGTGAATATCATAGTCCCAGGTGTCGTGGACATAGACCGTATTGCCGGAATCGTCATAGCCAACGCCGACGATAGTATGCCCTGCAAGGTTAAGCATCACCGGCCGATGAGCATCAATCTCTACCTTGTACTGGGCAAATGAAAATCCTCCAGGTTGATAAGTATCTGTTGCCTGACTATAACAGTCGGTTACCGTATAGCCCCTGGCTTCATAAAAAAGTTTCCTCCCGTAAGTCCCATCATAGTTTTGGACCCCCATCCCTACCATAGCACTGCAGGTTAGAATTTGTGATGACATACCCTCGTAACCGTAGAATGTTGTTGCCCCATCATAGTTACCATAGGCGGACTGACTGGTCTTCATATAATCCCCAATCGCCTCCCCCCAAGTGTGCTGCGTCCAGTGGCCGATATATGGGTCCGGAGTACTACTATACCAGTACCCAAACCAATAATCGTCAATGGAGCCGCGTGTCACCCGGCCATCAACCCCATTATGGGAGGCGGCTAAGGGGAGATTGGGATACTCATAACTGTGCCCATCCAACCAATGGGGCCAATAGGTGGTACTGTTATTCAACGGCATAACGCCGCCATTGGTGGGCCCGGTGTACATGTTGTGAAACCTGTTCCGGTCATAATAGCCAGCGATCATCGCAGCAGAAACCGAAGAACATCCGAAGACCCAGTCAAAAGCGGGGACGGTCAAAGTGTTGGTGCCCATTTCCGGGTTGGGTTCGGGCAGGGCAACTGCTGCGCGCTCACGCTCATAGCCGGGGGGAGGAGTCGGTGGGCCATTGATGATATGTTTAACCAGACTTGTTCCGTCACTATATTTTATGGTCTGGGTGCTGAAATATTTATTAATCTGCTGCAATGGCCCTTGCGAGATCTGGACAGGAGGATTTGGGTTTGCTTCCGGGAGTATCTCTTTCTCCTGGCCGTGGGCAGCAGGTAAGCCGACGACCATAAAACAGAGAAACAATGCTACCCCGACTAAGGCAGTCCCTGTAAATGTTTTGCGCATCCGGGTAAGAAACGTCACGACCATTTTCTTCCTCCTAAAGCAAAATTCATGACCAGTGGAAGTACCGGTGTCTTGCTATGGAGCCCTCGAGGTGAGGTATGCCTGGTAAGATAACTTTTGTTATCCAGGCCATACCTGAGACGTTATCGTTATCTTCGAAAAATACCAGGAATTAAGTATACTGTCCCCGGAATATACGGAATTCATGTTCTTCTCTTCGTTCAGTAATTTTTTCCGCCCCTATCCCTTTAATTACCAAGTAACAACAACAGCCAGGGCATAGCCTTTACAGAGGTTTTAGTCAGATCAGCCAGCAGATTGGCTCCATTGAAAGAACCCCATCCGGTAGCATTGTCATAACCCGTTCCGGCCGAATAATACTGGTTGTTTCCGGTTGTGATGTCATGAAAATCCGTGTTATACCTTGCGCCTTTCGCAATCGAGTAAATTAAAGGATTGGCAAATCCCAACGTTGACTTTCCATTGGCAGTTTGTACCTGATTGACGCGCGCGGTGAAAGCCGCCCAGAGGGGAGAAGCACAGCTCGTGCCGCCATAAATATGCCAGCCGCCTTTATAATAAATCGAGTAGCCGGTATTGGGGTCAGCGTCGAGCGAAATGTCCGGCACGTTCCGCATGGTGGCTGACACCGCGGTTCCAATTCCCTGCTGCCAGGCGGGAATTGACCATTCTATGCTGACACCACCGCCAGAGCCGCTCCAGGCTGATTCATGACTGTATGACCCGTCACCGTTGAGATAAAGCGTTGTTCCTCCCACCCCAACCATATAAGGCTGAGATGCAGGATCCTGGACGCCGATAGTAGAAGAGCAAGTTGCATAGGCGCCACAGTCGCCCGATGCCGCATAGATCGACTGCCCATGCGCCGCCATTTGCTGGAAGATGGCATTCTCGCTGCTGCGAACCGTCGAGCCGGGATACCCTTCCCAAGCCCCCCAGCTCGTGCTGATTTGTTTGGCCAGGTTATCCGTGGCGATTTTGTTATAAGTGTCCACAATCCCCGTCCAAGTGTTTGGGCCTTCGTAGACGATGATCTTGCTCGCACCCGGAGCTATCGCGTTCTGAAGTTCAATGTCAAGCGTCACTTCGTCCTCACCACAACCAGTGCAGCCGGGACCGCCGTCAACCAGGACGTTTTGCAGCGTTATCGATGGCAAACCAAAATAACTCACGTAAGCGTTCACATCAGAGGAGGCGTATGGGGCGAGTTCGAACAAGGCAAGCGTCTGGCCGGACCCATTGGCCGATACGCCGGTGAAGTTGTAAGCTTTTCGGATGTCGTTGGGACTCAAAGCGCCACCGGGACCTGTTCCTAACGGCGATATTTGTGAAAATCCTTCCGCAGAAACACGGCGGCTATTGGGATGCAAGACGGTTGCATTGTCCAGACCAATCACGCCTAAAATAAGGGAGGCAATGGAACCGGGAACTTGAGGGTTATTGTCAGGAGCATAAAATATTCGGTTATCCGGCGCCTGATAATTATGAAGATGCAAACCAAAGGCAGATTCAATCACTGCTGCTGTGCCCGATACGTCCAGAAGGATACGGTTTGGATGAGTTCCGGTTATCTTAAGTCCCTGGCTGGCCGCATAGGCAGCGACTGAATCATAATCGACCTGTGTAGGTCCAAAACTGTCGGTGAACTCCTCGGGGGTTAGATAGTGGCCATAAAGCGCATCAGTAGGATCGTAGATACGGTTAAGCAGTTTGTCCAACTCTTGCTGGTTGCGCAGCGGCAAAGAAAAAGCAATGGAAATTTCGGTTTGGGAAGCCAGCCTCCCTATCCACTTGGCGTTCGCTATAGCCTTTTCCGGGATATGGCCGGGCAGACTTACCATGGCGGGAACGGGACCCGATAAACATGGCGTCGCTACCACACCCATGCTGATGATCAGAGCAAGCACAAACAAGCCTATTTGTTTGGAAAGTCGAAGGGATAAAATCTTCATATTTAATCTCCTTTGCGGTTTACAGGTTACGAGTTTATAAAAGCAAGACTTATATTGACAAATGGGGCTCTCGAACGGTTTTCGGTCTATTCTAGAATTCTAACTCAACTCGCTTTTTTCCAGGTTTTTCCTGATTTCTGATCCTCCCAAATTTACACCTTATTATTGACAACTGTCAATGGGAGTTAGGGACACCCATTTTAGTTAGGGGGACTGTATGCCTAACTATTGGCTTCTTCTTTTCGGAGCGGGAATAAAATGAACGCGGTTGGTCATAAGACAATAGGCCCACACCTCAGCTTCATAACGTCGGCAGGAATCGGCCGGCAAGGTAATATATTCCTGATAATCATCTTCGCAGAAAAAAGTCTGCATCCGGCGGTTTCTCCGCTGCGTAATATGGCGAGATATCCCCGGTAAAACAACCCTTGCTATCCGTGACATGCCTGAGACGTTTTCGTTATCTTCGTAAAATATCAGGAATTAAGTATACTGACCTGTGAATTACTTCATGGAGCGGTTGGCGGGAGGTAATTCGTTGACCAGAAAGGCAGGGCCGGTTTTGACCCTGCCTTTCCAAGTTAAACCGCCATGCCCCGCCGAGGGGCGTGGCACCACCATACGGTCGGCTTCGCCGACTTAAAAAAGAGCTTCCATTCGGAAGCCAGGACATGAAAATAGAGTTGGTCACTGGTTGGACCTCGGAATCTATTTTCGAACTAAGCTTTGGGAACCTAATTCTCTAAAGAAGGTCTAACCTCGGGACCGTTGTCCTTCTTTTTACAGTGGCGCACTTTGAACTGGAATCCACCGGAACTTATCAATTTTCAAATGAAACTTAATCTAACAGCAGCAGCCAGGGCAAAACGGTTAAGGTTTTAAAAGTATAAGTCGATCCATCGGTGGTCCCGGCCGAGTTCACCCCCACTGCCCGATAATTATAGGTTGTATTCGGGATTAGCCCGGTTATCCCCTTGCTGACAGAGGTATTACTGCTGCCCGTTACCGGGCTCTGATCAGCGGTCACCGTGGTTAGGGAATAGGACCCCGACGGCCAGTACTGGAAGGTCGCCGTGGTGCTGCCGTTATTGGCATTCACCGTTCCGGTCAAGGCGGCCGAATGGGAGGTCACATAGAGGGCGTAGCCTGTCGTCACAGTAGGGGAACTTACTGCGGGAGCCATGTTTACAATACTGACCGAGAGAAGCGCCATTCCTGAATAACTGGTCCCCCAGGCCATGGTGTGATTTTGGTAGTCCCAGGTGTCGTGGACATAGACCGTACTCGGATCGCTATAACCAACACCGGCTATGGTATGCCCATCGAGGTTAAGCATCACCGGCCGGCCGGCATCAATCTCTGCCTTGTACTGGGCATATGAAAATCCTCCAGGATACTGCTTATCTGTCGGCTGATTATAACAGGTGGGTACCGTATAGCCCCTGGCTACATAAAATTCTTTTCTCCCGTGAGTCCCATCATTCCAGCTTATGGGATGCCCACCGGATCCCGTCATCGTTTCCATGGCAGTACAGGTCAATTTGCTTGCTGATTTATAATTCCAGAACGTTGTTGACCCATCAATGTTGCCATAGGCGGACTGACTGGTCTTCATATAATCCCCAATCGCTGTCCCCCAAGCGTGCTGCGTCCAGTTGCCGATATAGGGGTCCGGAGCACTACTCTCATACTGAACCCAATAATCGTCAATGGAGCCGTATGTAGCCCGGCCGTCAACCCCATTATGGGAGGCGGCTAAGGGGAGATTGGGATACGTTGTGTTCCCATCCGACCAAGTGGGCCAGGAACTGTTATCCAAGGGCATAACGCCGCCATTGGTGGGCCCGGTGTAAATGTTCGGAGACCCGTTCCGGTCATAATAGCCGGCGATCATCGCGCCAGTAACCGAAGAACATCCGAAGACCCAGTTAAAAGCAGGGGCAATCAGACTGTTGGTGCCCATTTCCGGGTTGGGTTCGGGCAGGGCAACTGCTGCGCGCTCAAGCTCATAGCCGGGGGGGGGAGTCGGTGGGCCATTAATGATATGTTTAACCAGACTTGTTCCGTCACTATATTTTATGATCTGGGTGCTGGAATATTTATTATTCTGCTGCACCGGACCTTCTGAGATCGGGATGGGAGAATTTGGGTTTGCTGCCGGGAGTATCCCTTCCTCCTGGCCGTGGGCGGCAGGTAAGCCGACGACCATAAAACAGAGCAACAATACTATCCCGACTAAGGCAGTCCCTGTAAATATTTTGCGAATCCGGGTAAGAGACGTCGTGTTCATTTTCTTCCTCCTAAAGCTAAAGTCATGACCCGCTGAAGTACCGGGGTCTTGCTATGGGGCCCTCGAACGGTTCTCGTTCTACTCTAACTTTCTAACTCAACTCGCTTTTTTCCAGGTTTTCCCTCATCCGGCGGTTTCCCCGCTGCGTAAAATAGTGAGGTATGCCGGCTAAGGCAACTCTTCGTATCCGTAACTGAAATGTTATCAGTACCTTCTGAAAATGTCAAGAATTAAAAATACTGCCCCCTGAATTGACGCCTATGGCCTAGCGGGCCTGACAATAGTGGGTGAATTCGAAAAAAGCCGCGGAGATGGTTGCCCTCGCTTGTCATATTCAGCCTCCGAGAGACGAATATAAAGGGGGCGAATCGCTTCTAAGGAAGTTGGTCGGCCTTGCAAAAATTGGGATCGGGCCAGGATTCCAAGGGCCATCGGAGAGATAAGATGCAGGTGAGGTTTGGGAAATAAGGCCATGGGTCCGAGTTTTTCCTTAAAAAAATCCCGGTAAAGTTCGGCCCCATTACCCACTAGAAGAACGGGTTCCTTAAATTCCCGAACCAAATTTTGTGGGTTTACATGTCTAACTTCTCCAATCATTTTCACAACCCCCTCAGAACTCGATTTGAAAAAAGCACAAAAAACTTCTTTTTTGCGGGCATCAATCAAGGGACAAATCAAATAAGGGCAATAGGGAAAAGAAGAGGCCAGGGCTTCCAGGCTTGAAACTCCCATAACCGGCTTCCCGGTGGCCAGGGCCAGCCCTTTTATTGTGGCCATCCCAATGCGCAGGCCGGTGAAACTCCCCGGACCAATGGTAACCGCCCAAAGATCAATATCATTCAAGCCCCAATCGGCCTGTTCCAAAAGAAATAAAATGGTTTTCCATAACTGGTTGGCATGGGTTTTGGCCACCCGAATCTGGGCTTGAGCCTGCAAGATCTCCTCTGCCAGGAGTGCAACTCCTCCGGTCTCAGTTGAGGTATCCAGGGCCAGTATTTTCAATTTTTTTCCGATGTTGTTGGTGTTAACGGATTCGAGGATTCCATGTTTTCAAAAAACAAGTTTTTAGTTTGGAGTTCGGAGTTCAAAGATTTTTCTCTGATCTAATAACTCCAAACTCAATACTCCAAACTAATCACAGTGATTTATTACTGAATAATGCGGACAATATCATTATAAAACACAAATACCATGAGCAGGATCAGAATAAACATCCCCACCTGCTGGGCGATTTCCCGCTTTTTCAGGCTGACAGGTTTGCCGGTGATCCATTCAATCCCGAAAAAGACCAGATGCCCGCCGTCCAGAATAGGGATGGGAAGGAGATTCAATATCCCCAGATTGATGCTCAATAAGGCGGTAAAAAACAGAAGATTGGTCCATCCTTCCTGGGCCTGCTGACCGGCCAGTTGGGCAATGAAAATCGGACCACCCAGGGTCTCCAAGGGCACCTTTCGTTGAATCAATTTCAGCAAACTGATCACGGTCATTTTAGTAATTCCCCAGGTTTGGGCTATCCCCCCTTGAAAAGCCTCCAGCAAATCCAACTCCTGGGTAAAAAACTTGCCGGAGGGTGTGACCCCAATCACTGTCTCCTGAATATCCTCCCCGAAAAGATTTTTAACCGTACTGCGGATTGGGGTGATTTCGGCTGTATACGGCTGCTCCCCTCGGACAAAGACTACGGGAATGGGTTTCCCCGGATTGGCTCGAACAATCTCAGGCAGTTCTTTCCAGGTCGTGATGGGTCTCCCGGCCATTCGAATAATCTTATCTCCGGATCGGAGCCCGGCATGATAGGCCGGATAATCGGGTTTGACCTCACCGATCTCACTGGTCAGAACAACCTGCCCGACGAAAAAAAATCCCAAGAAGAAAACCACCAGGGCGAAAAAGAAATTAAATAAAGGGCCGCAAAGAACTATAATCATCCTTTTCCAAGCGGCCTTATGAGAAAAAGACCGTTCTTTTTCTTCTTCAGAGACCTCTTCATCCAAGCCTTCCCCCACCATTTTAACATATCCCCCCAAAGGCAAGGCAGAGACCCGGTAATCCGTGTCTCCCACTTTGAGGCCGATCAGACGAGGCCCCAGACCGAATGAAAATCGTTCCACTTTAACGCCGAAAATTTTGGCCGCCCCAAAATGCCCCAGCTCGTGAAAAAAGATCAGCAATCCGAGGACGATGATAAAGGGCACCAGTTTAAATAAAAACCCATAAAACCAAGGTTGGGCTTCGGCTGTTGCCAAAAAGACCGCGATGTGACTTTGAATTTGCAGGATAATCATTTCCATGAATCATCTTCCTTATTAACAGGTTGCTGAAAAAGGTTCCGCTCGGCTTTGCCGAGCTCTTTTAGAGGCTTCCATTCGGAAGCCGATCCATCTACTGCGTTGCCCTCATCCCTCGTCTCTCCCCGGCTTTCGCCGGGTGCTTATTGCGACGTACTT
>JBEKPQ010000083.1:0-17790 GCA_049520575.1 Thermodesulfobacteriota bacterium
ATCTTAAGACAGAAGCACTGTTTTGTCAAGTTATTTCATATAATTATATTACTTCGATATGTTGTTTACCAAAACACCCTTTTCAAATACGCAGGATTTTGATAGGGTTTTTCAACAGCCCCGCTGTCCCTATTTTCCTATTTTCTGGGAAAATCATGGATGGCTAATGCCCTCTGATTGTTTCGAGACTCAAGGTGTCTAAGGGAGCGTACATAAAATACCTGTGCAAAGCCCAACCAACCAATCCACCGGACGGTTTACAGCCGCCGATGATCGGAACGTTATGTAGGAGAAAATAATGAAATACCGAGTAGAAGAAGTTTTTCGAACAGAAGGTGTTCCAGAGTTTACCTTTGTGAAGCCGCCAAATTACAATGAAATTCTTGTGGACATCCGTAATGAGGGCAAGCCCACCATTATCGAGGGGCAATCAGGGACAGGGAAGACTACTGTTGCGAAGAAGATCATTGAGCATGCATTTCCTCATGGAGAGTTCCAATACCTCTCCGCACGCACAGCTAGTGATATGTCCAAAATCATCTCAATTTCTGACGGCAAATTACAGGGGAGATGGATCATCGACGATTTCCACCGCCTGGAATCTACCATTCAGGAGCGTATTGCCAACCTAATAAAAGTTGCCGCTGAAGACTGTAATCCCGCAGTTCACCCCAAACTCGTCATCATTGGAATAAACAAGGTCGGAAGTGGACTAATATATCTTGTTCATGACATCGCAAAACGATGCGGAATACATAGGATTCGCCCCGCAGACCAAGAGATCGCCCATAAGATGATCCAGCAAGGCGAGGAGAAATTAAATGTCGTTCTCTCTGACAAGAACGCCATCATCAAGGAAACAAAGGGCGACTACTGGTTAATCCAATTGACATGCCAAGCCATTTGTCTGACTCACGACGTACTTGAAACACAAGCATCCCAAACCAAACTAGAATACAGGCAAGAAGATGTTCGTACAAGAATTGTTTCACGCCTGGAAAACACCTACAAAGAACCGGTAAAAGAGTTTTGTCGTGGAAAACGATTCCGTCCTACCAACGACCCCTATTTCAGGCTCCTTCGACTTGTCGCAGCACAGGCGAATTCTATTGCTGATTTAAATGAATTGGCAAATGCATATCCCGATGTCAGAGGGAGTATAAACAACATAAAAGAGCGTCGTATCAATATCGTGCTGGAATCAAAACCGATCTGCGATCGCTACTTCTACTACAATTCAGATACTAAGACGTTGGCCATCGAGGACCCGGCATTCTTCTATTATTTAGAAAACTTGAACTGGGAGGAATTACGAAAAGATTGCGGTTTCAGAGACGACGTACAATCCTTTGACTGGGACTTCGCGATTTCCTTCGCAGGCGAAAACAGAGAGCTAGCCAAGTTGCTCGCTGATCTGCTAGGAATACTGGACTGCACTGTATTCTATGATCAGTACTATGAAGCGAATTATCTTGGTACTGCATGGTCACAGCAGTTCAAAGAGATATTTGGTACAAAGGCGCGATATGTGATATGCCTTCTCGACGTGCACCACGCCAAGAAGATCTGGCCAACTTTTGAGCGCGACTGCTTCATACCCCGTGTAGAAGAGGGCGCTGTAATTCCGGTGTACTTAGACAGTACTCCTTTTGTTGGAATACCTAAGGATATAGTTGGCATAGACTTCAGGAACTGTGACCCAAATAACACCGATCTCGTCACAGATAGGATCGTCTATAAACTGGAAGAGAAATTGAGGACTGCATAACGAGTCAATCCACGCGACCGCTTACAGCGGTGCGTGATTTTTGTGTTAGGTAACTAAAATGGGATTCAAACGAGAAGAAGTATCCGTTCTACTGGCACAGTGTCACCGCAGGTGCTGCATTTGTCATAAATTCTGTGGTGTCAAGATTGAGACAGATCATATCGTCCCCAAGGAAGAATCCGGGGATGACTCTATTAGCAATGCAATTCCTGTCTGCTTCGAATGCCATGCCGAGATTCACGGATACAACGATAAGCACCCACGTGGCCGCAAGTTCCTTCCTGATGAATTACGACTTCACAAAGAACAGTGGATAACATTTTGCACAGAGCGGCCTCAGCTTCTACTGGAGGCCTCACACGCAATTGGCGTCGGACCTTTACAGGCGTTAATCGATGAGCTTCAATTCAACCGCGTCGTTGCAGGAAAATACCAAATCGAGGAATTAGGCTGCATGTATCACATCACCCAATTCAATCGCTCAATTAATGACGGAGCAATCGCGATACTCAAGGAAGACATAAGAGATGCTATCTTGATTGCATACTATGAGATGGATGCGACGAACTCAATTGTTGCAGCTCTCTGGCACCAACCCAAAGGATCGAATTCCTGGAACGTCATGGCGAACAACATTCAGGCACGTAACCGGAAGCTGGTAGGTATCATTGAAGGCACAATTGGGCAGATGCTTAAATTCTTAGGGAAAGAGCAGTGAAGTTACCTAACAAAGCAAATTCAGCCGACTCGTAGCGTCGTGGCTGATTTGCGATGTTGGGCGGTGAGTTTGTTGATAGATGAAAACAAATAGGAAAAATAATATTTGCCGTTGCCCTTGGGTCGATTTGAGTAAAGTCGATTATGTGGAATATCACGATAAAGAATGGGGTGTGCCGGTTTATGATGACCGGTTGATCTTTGAATTTCTGACTTTGGAATCCGCCCAAGCAGGTTTGTCCTGGCACACTGTTCTAAAAAAAAGAGAGAATTATCGAAGGGCCTTTGAAAATTTCGAACCGGAAAAGATTTCCAGATTTGATCGGGCAAAGATTGAAAAACTTTTACTGAATCCGGGGATAATTAGAAATAGATTAAAAATTGAAGCTACGGTAAATAATGCCCGTAAATTTCTTGAAGTTCAGGCCGCCTATGGAAGTTTTTCAAAATATATATGGGATTTTGTCGGCGGTAAACCGAAAATCAACAAAATAAGGAAATTATCGGATTACCCGGCAACAAGCAAAGAATCGGACGCCTTGAGCAAAGACTTGAAGCATAGAGGTTTTAAATTTTTAGGTTCTACCATATGTTACGCGCATATGCAGGCTACCGGTATGGTAAACGACCACTCTCTTGACTGTTTCAGGAAAAGTGAGATAATTGAGCAATATGGTAAATAACCCGTCCAGCAACGGCATGGTTGTGGGCTTTCACAAAAAATGAATTCCGGGGGCAGCTACCACTGATTTTCAAACCAACAGGATGCAAATATCATGAACTATGTTAATTGGTCAAAGACCGAAAAAAAGATCGCCCGAGAAGCCTTTGATAAGGCCTATGAGCGGGAATGCGCTTATCTTGCGGGCAGGATTCTTGAAAAAGCAAATCAAATTAAAAAACCGGAAGATATATGGGAGCTGCATGATTTCCTGACCGAGAAAAAGAAAGAAGTCGATCAAAAGTATGATTACCGATATTCCATGCTTGAATTGGTTTTTGCCCGGTTGATTAAAGATGGGTGGTTGGATTTCACAGACTTAAAAGGGTTGAACGAAGAAAAAATTGAACAACTCCAGAGGCTGTTGCGACTTTCAAAATCTGATAAAAACAATAAAGATGTTCCGGTATGAAGAAGTTTGAAGGGATTTTTACCGTAATGATGACGGCCTATGACGAGTCCGGTGGAATTGACCGGACGGCCATGGCCGAGATGACGAACTTTCTCATCCAGTCAGGGGTGCACGGCCTGGTTGTTCTCGGAAGCAACGGTGAGTGTCCTTACCTCACCCAGGACCTCCAGAAATCGGTCATTGATGTCGTAATCGAAACGAGCTCCGGTGCGTTGCCGGTCATTGTGGGTATTAACGAACGGGGGACCGATGCCGCCCTGGCGATGGCCCGCTATGCCAAGAAGGCCGGGGCCGACGGCCTGCTCCTGGCCTTGCCTGTTTTCTATCCGCTAAACGAAGACGATGTTTACAGGCATTATGAGACCATCTGTGGCCAGGTGGATCTCCCGGTCCTCTACTACAATTTTCCCAGCCACACCCACTTGGTCCTCACTCCCGAGCAGATCGCCCGGATCGCCGGGATCAGCAACCTGGTGGGGGCCAAAGAGACTATTTTCAATACCAGCGAGGTGAAAGGGCTGGTCGATGCCGCCGGGGATGACTTCAGCGTCTTCACCGGGATTTGTGTCAATCTGACCAAGACCATGGGTGTGGGCGCCTGCGGGGCCATCTGTCCATTGCCGAATGTAGCTCCCCGGACAGCGGTCCGGCTGTACGAAGCGCTAAGGGATAGAGAATTTGAGAGGGCTGTGCCTCTCCAGGAAAAGATCAATCAGTTATTACCGCTTATCGCCGGCGCACCCGCGCCCCACGCCTTGATGAAGGAAGCCCTGCGTCTGCTGGGCCATCCGATCCGTGTTGATGTGAAACCGCCTCTCCCACAACTCACACCCGAACAGGCCGCACTGGTTAAAGATACACTATTGGCAGCAGGTCTGCAAATCCGGCCCATGAGGAACTTTAGCTAACTGATTTTGTTTTCAAGGCGACTTGAGGTACTTTTCAAACCATCCAAATACCTTCTTCCAGCCGTCAACGGCAGCCTCTACCCGGTAACTCGGACGGTCAACTGAAAAGAAACCGTGACCGGCGTTTTCGTAGGTATGAAACTCGTAGGTCTTATTATAACGTTTGAGCTCTTCCTCCATGCGTTGGACATGCTCAGGTGAAGGGTTTTGATCTTCGGCGCCAAACAGACCTAACAAGGGGCAGGCGAGGTCCTTGGTCAGGGCAATGGGGGCAACCGTCCAACCCTTGGTAAGTTCCTCGGGCTTGGCCACGACCCGTCCCCCATAACAATCCACAGCGGCATTGATGCGTTTGATGGTGCAAGCCGCCAGATAAACCTGCCGGCCGCCGGAACAATACCCAATGATGCCGACCTTGCCGCTGTAATAGGGCTGGGTCTCCAGGTATCGGATGGCCGCATCGAGATCGCCCATACAGCGTTCGTCCGGGATCATACCGGCAGCCCAAACCTTGGCCAAGAGATCATCGGGAGTGCCCGGGCCTTCACGATGATGGAGGTGTGGGGAAAAGCCCACATATCCGTGATAAGCCAGTTTTCGGGTAATCTCTTTGGTGGCTTCATCCCAGCCCGGCAAGTGATGAACGACAATAACCCCCGGGAAAGGCCCCGGTCCCAACGGACGTGCCAGATATCCTTCAATCGGATCATTGTTGTGCCCATAAAAACCGATCGTCTCGGCAATCATACCTTCGTACATGGCGGTTTTCCTCCTTAAAAACAATGAGTGAATTTTAGATGAAACAACTATATAAAAAAAGGAGAAGGGAGGCAAGCAACAAATTTTGATTAAACTTGCTTTTTTGCCAATAAAGTTAAATAATTTGGATCATCTCTGAAAGAAAGGAGAAAAAACGATGGATCAAAAAATTATTGATTTGTACGACGAATACACTCATGAATTATTTGATCGCCGAGAATTCCTCAGGAGATCGTCTGCTCTTGCCGGTGGTACAGCCGCTGCTTATACTTTGCTGTCTTTGCTGGGAGAAAAAATCGCCCAGGCCGAGATCGTTCCCAAAGATGAACCTCGTCTCTTAGCGGAATATATAAAATATCCGGGAACAACAGGCGATATTCGTGCCTATTTAGCAAGGCCGAAAGGCAAGGAAAAGCATCCTGGCGTGCTTGTCATCCATGAAAACAGGGGACTTGTTCCCCACATCGAAGATGTGGCCAGGCGTGTGGCTTTGGAGGGTTTTCTGGCTGTTGCCCCCGATGCCTTGACGCCCCTTGGGGGAACTCCGGAAGATCAGGAAAAAGCGCCTACGCTGATCCAAAAACTGGATGGGGCTTCGACCTTACAAAACTATCTTGCTGCAATTAAGTTTTTAAAGACACATCCTGTTTCCACCGGTAAGGTGGGAGTGGTAGGCTTCTGCTGGGGAGGAGGGATGGCCAATCAATTGGCGGTGAATTCTTCAGATTTGTCGGCCGTGGTGCCATACTATGGAAGACAGCCTGTTCCTGAAGATGTTCCCAAGATCAAGGCTTCTTTACTGATCCATTACGCCGGTATAGATGAATGGATCAATGGGGGGATTCCGGCTTTTGAAGAAGCTTTGAAGAAGGCCTCCGTGGACTACAAAATCTATATGTATGAGGGGGCCCAGCATGCCTTTAACAATGATACCAACCCTGCCCGGTATAATAAAGAGGCGGCTCAGCTTGCCTGGCAGCGTACCATTTCATTTTTCAAAGAGAAGCTGAAAAAATAGTAAGGGTCTCATTGTTGTATTGACCCGGTGGGGACGCATTTTCTTCCGTCTTTGGCTCTCGGGCTGGTCTTTTTTTCGGGCTCACTTGCCTAAACAACATTTCTTATACTTTAGTCCGCTGCCACATGGACAAGGATCGTTGCGGCCGACTTTGGGCGTTGCTTGAACGCTCTTGACCTTCTCTGGAGGACTTTGCCGTTCAAGAGACTTTCGACGCCACAAAGTGGATAGCTGGTCAACAAAAGGTCGGCAGTGGGTGAAGAAACGTTTATAGCCCGCACACAAGTAGTTCAACCCCGCCTGGCCATCCGGCGTGCGAAGGATGCGGTCCTTCGGGCATCCGCCATGACACATATCCAACACCTCGCAGGCCCGGCAATAGCGGGACAAAGTATCCCACTTTGCCTGACCGAAGGTTCTCTGGGCCGGACTTTCCAATAAATCGACCAAAGGGGTCTCCCTAATATTTCCGAGACGATGTTCCTTGTCGACGAAATGATCGCACGAAAAGAAGTCTCCGTTATGTTCGATGACCGGAATATCCCCGCAGGTTTTCCGAAAGATACATAGGGAGTGCTCCTGATTAAAAGCGGTTCTCGCCGCTTCCTCGAATATCTGGACCTTAATATGTTCGATATCCTCGGCCTTCCATTCATCGAAGATGGTACAGAGAAAGTTTCCCCAGGATTCAGCCGGCATGGTATTGGGGCCGACGCTGCCCGCTTGGTTCGAATCTGGTTCAACCAAAGGCAGAAAGGTCATGTATTGGGCCTTGATCTGTTTAAAGAACCGGTAAACCTCAGTGGGATATTGAACATTATGGGCATGAACCACGCACAGCAGATCGACCGGAACCTGATGCTGCCTCAGCAGGTCGTATCCCCGTATCACTTGCTCATGGGTGGGGCTCCCACTCTTGAAGACTCGGTGCTGATCGTGCAATTCCTGCGGACCGTCCAGACTGAGACCGACAGTAAACTCTTTGTCTGCAAAAAATTGGCACCACTTTTCTTCAAGGAGGGTGCCGTTGGTCTGGATTCCGTTGGTTATTCGGCGATTGGGAGGCCGATGCTTGCGTTGAAGGGCCACAATCCGGCGAAAGTAATTGATGCCCAGAAGGGTCGGCTCCCCACCATGCCAGGAAAAGTTGATCGTTGGAGCGGGAGAGGCCTCGATGTGTTGGACGATGTACCTTTCCAGGATATCCTCGGACATGCGGAACTTCTCACCTTTTGGGTAGAGATGCTCTTTTTTCAGGTAATAGCAGTAGTGACAGCCCAGGTTGCAGATGGACCCAATGGGCTTGGCGAAAATCTGAAATTCTCGGGAAGCGTTGCCCAAAGTTTAGTTCCCTATTTGGCAACGGAACCGCCGTCGACTACAATGGTATGACCGGTAATAAACTGGGAGGCATTGGAGGCCAGAAAGACGGCCACACCCTTCATGTCGTCTATGTCGCCCGCCTTTTGCAGCGGGATACCCGCAGTGGCCATCTTATAGAAGGCTTCATTTCTGGTCACATGGGCCATCATGTCAGTCTTGAAATAACCCGGAGCAATGGCGTTAACCCGGATGTGATAGGGCGCCAGTTTGATGGCCAGATTTTGCGTCAGGCTGATAATGGCCGCCTTGGTTGAATTATAAGGGACGGCCGGATGACCCTCTTCCGTCGTTCCCCGTAGACCGGCTGTTGAGGCGAGATTGATGATCGTTCCCCCGCCCCAGTCCTTCATCAGGTTGGCCATTTTCTGGGTCAATATCCATACGGACCTGACATTGACCTTGAAAACATAATCCCATTTTTCCAAGGGAAAGCTGAGGGTCGGTGCCCCCCAGGTAGCCCCGGCATTATTGATCAGGATATCGATCCGAGGAAATTTCTGGGTGGCCATCTTAAGCATATTTTCAATATCTTCCTCTTTTGACATATCGCAGGCTATCGGTAAAACCTGGACATGGTACTCCTTGGAAAATTCCTGGGCGGCCGCTTCCAGGTTCTGCATCTTACGTGAGGTGAGGATCAAGTCCGCACCGGCTTCGGCCAGACCGGTGGAAATAAACTTGCCGATCCCCCTTCCACCTCCGGTAACCAGACCGACTTTGCCTTTCAAACTGAACAAATCCTGCAATTTCATCATGACCTCCTATAATCTTTTAATTTGTAAAAAGGTTTTTATTCAATCCCGTCAAGTTGGCGGGTGTTCATTTTTTACCCCAAACTTTCTCTCTTAACTTTATATAAAACCGTTTTTTTTCTGTCAACGAGAAAAGCCTGAAGGCTTGTAACATCTTGTCTCAATCCTCTTGATGCCGGAGCTGCCGCCGTAGGTCGTCGGGCGTAATCGTGCCCGGAGCCAGCTTCTCCCGTGCGGCGCGGTTTGCGGTTGCCTGCAATAGTCGATTTACAGGCGTGGGCACACCGTGAAGGCGCCCGAGCAGGCAGATTTCGCCGTTCAGCCAGTCCGCCTCGATGGTGCCTGTACCGCGGGCTGCGCTTTGCCAGGATGAGCTGCCGAATCTTCGCTTGTCTCCGATATTCTTCATCTGGATGATATTTCCGCGGCGGCCTTGAAATTCCTCGGTTGTGGCGAAGTCAATACCGGCGGCCCGGTAACAGGTCAGCGCCTCTTCCCGGGCGGTTTTAAGAAACTCCCTGCCGTCCGCATCATATCCGCAGACGGCCTGGAAGGCATTGGCCAGGTTCATCAGAAGTTTGGTGTATTTCTGCCGCATCACCGAAGTATCGACTTGAGCGCTGAAGTCGGCATCCCTGAGATCGGCGCAAACCGCTTCAATCGTGGAATCGGTCCCTTGAGGATACCGTCCCGCATCCAGGATGCCCGGTGTCGGCGCCGAGTTCTGCTGCACTACACCCGGATCCAGATGTGTGGCCGGGAGCATGACGACCATGGCATAGACGTTCTCGAATCGACGCAGAGCCATCCGTTCGTTGGCGACCCCGTTTTGTGTGCAGACCACCGGTATCCGGTCGCCGGATGCCGTTTGAAGGTCCTTAAGTGCAGCAGCTGTGTCCTGCGACTTCATACCCAGGATGGCCACATCGTTCTTTTGAAACTGAATTTCGGCCGGAGTTGAAACTGCCTGGATCTTGAAAGTCTCGGTCCATTCCGGGGTCTCAAGCCTGAGCCCATGTTCGCGGATCGTCTCCAGATGCCGGCCGCGGGCAATAAGTACAACGTCTTTACCTGCCCGGTGCAAACGTGTACCGATGACCCCGCCTATGGCCCCTGCGCCGAAGATGATGTATCGCATAATCAATCCTCCTTGAGTTTTCCGGTTACCTGTTAAAAGGAAAGATGCCGTCGATATTGAGCATAATTGCCAAGGACCTTCATCGCCTGCCCCTTGATCGTATGGCTCATTGATTCTTAACTCCAATGGATTCTAAAATTATTTTTTTGAAGAAGTAAAAAGTATAGGAAGTCCATTTCTGTGTGTCAATTAAATTATAACCATCAAATAAGAACCAAATGATAACCGGACAGCCCGTCAAAACTGGAATAAGGAGGTGATTCTCCTCTCTTGACGAAGTCGATGGGAAACGTTAATATAAAAAATTAAAAGTTAGGGAGTTGATAATGGGGTATTACCAGGAACATGTTTGCACTGCGGAAGAAGCAGTGAAAAAGATCCAGTCTGGAGACAGAATTGTTTTTTCCCATGCCTGTGGAGAACCGCGGATATTACCCGGGGAACTGGTCAAGAGAGCAGAGGAACTCCTAAAGGTCGAGATTGTACATATGGTCCCCATGGGCGAGGCCCTTTACTGCCGTCCGAAATTGACTTCCACCTTCCGCCATGTTTCCTTATTTTCCGGATCCGCAACCCGAGATGCGCTTTGGGAAAACAGGGCGGATTACCTGCCCTGTGTGTTCAGCGAAATACCATCTCTTTTTGAGTCCGTGCTCCCGGTGGATGTGGCCATGGTTACGGTTTCTCCTCCAGATAAAAATGGCCTTTGCAGCCTGGGCGTTTCGGTGGATTACACTAAAAAAGCGGTCGAAACGGCAAAAATAGTCATGGCCGAAGTCAATCCAACTATGCCCAGGACCCATGGCCAATCCTTTGTCCCCTTGTCGGACATCGATTATTTTGTGGAAGTCAACGAATCCATCATCGAGTTGAAGAGCAACGAGTTGACGGAGGTGGAGAAAAAAATCGGCCAACATGCAGCTGAACTAATTGATGACGGGTGCTGTCTCCAGCTTGGAATCGGGGGCATTCCCGACGCGGTACTTTCTTACCTCACCGGGTTCAAGGATCTGGGGATTCATTCGGAGATGATTTCCGACGGTGCAAGAAATCTGGTGGAAAAAGGCGTAATCACCGGCCGAAAAAAGACGATCCACAAAGACAAGATCGTCGTAACTTTCCTGATGGGTTCGAGAGCTTTCTACGATTGGGTAGATGACAATCCCATTATTGAAATGCATACTGTGGATTACACCAACAATCCTTATGTTATAGCCCAGAATAAAAAGATGATCGCCATAAACTCCGCCTTGGAAGTGGATCTCCTCGGCCAGGTCTGCGCCGACACCTTAGGTCCAAAGCAATTCGCCGGTGTGGGCGGGCAGCTTGACTTTGTGAGAGGGGCCAGGCAATCGGAAGGGGGAAAGGCAATTATTGCCCTCCCTAGTACCGCTAGAGATGTTTCTAGGATAGTCCCCGCACTCAAGGCTGGGGGGGCCGTAACCACGTCCAGAAATGATGTGGACTATGTGATTACTGAATACGGTATAGCGGCCTTGAGAGGCAAGACCGTGCGGGAGCGCATGAAGGCCCTGATCGACATAGCGGATCCCTCATTTAGGGAAGATCTGACTCAAAAGGCCTTTGAGATTTACCACGTAAGCATTTAAGTTAGACGATTTGAAATTTTTATTCTTCAATCAGATCCGTCGGAGATGAAGGGCTGATTAAGTCCTATCGATAGATACTGGATACTGGATGCTGGATTTATATCAAATATCCATCCAGTATCGTTTTTTGGTTTTATCCAGTATCGCTCTTAAAAGTTGTTGCCCCCGAGATGATAAAAACTTGGGGAAAATTTCGCAGATTGCATAGTCTATGAATCTAAAGAAAAGGGGGGTTGAAAAAAAATTCAACCCCCCTTTTCTTTTTTGGGATTAACGAGTTTCTACAGGGTTTTTACATTGACCGCAGCCGGGCCTTTTTTGCCCTGCTCAATGTCAAAGCTTACACGCTGGCCTTCTTGCAAGGTTCTAAAGCCCTGCATACTGATAGCTGAATGGTGAATAAATACATCCTTATCCTGACCATCAACTTCAATAAAGCCAAAACCCTTGTTCTCGTTGAACCACTTCACTTTTCCTTCTGGCATAGTCTTATCCCTCCTCTTGAAATATTTCTCAAGTTGGGATACGACCCGCCTAAAAAAAAAGCATCGAGGATACAATCTCCGATGCCATGGCCCGTCGAATTGTTCACCAACTTCGACCGTCACCCACACCTTACTGGGTCGATGACGGATTTATTATTAGAAATTATAATGTCTCAATCAGGACAAGTCAAGGTTTATTTTATCATTTTTGACGATATTATCTCTGCCCTGATTTTGCAAGTTGAAAGGCTAGAATCATCTGTTTAATCAATGGGATGCTATTGCCTCTATTGGCCACAACATATTGAAACCAAGTTTTTTTCTGGCGATACAACAAAAACGGCCAGAACCAGACAGAAATATATTTGAAGAAAAAATACCAATCATTGAAGACCGTGCTTTCCAGATATTGCCGGGGAGGCGGGTTTCTGCTGCCCCCTTTCTGGGCCATGACATGAAAGACGGCCGCCTTGGGATCATACAGGATTTGATAGCCGTGTTTTCTGATCTGTAGGGCATAGTCCACTTCTTCCCATAACAAGTTGCCCCAATAATTCAAATCAAATTCTCCGACTTCCAGAAGAACGTCCCGACGAATCGACATATTACAACCATACAGGGTGGGGACCAGGCATCGTTGGTTGGTGGTGAAATTTCGCAGGTATTTCCCGCTGCGGGTGATTTTGGCGGCCCAGGGCAGATCATTTTCCTCACTTCCGTCATAAAGGACCTTGCCGGATACGGCCCCTGGATTCTGGTCCTGATAGTTTTCCAGATGATTTTGTATCAGAGTGGGATAAAAAAGGACATCGTCATCCAAGAAAAGGACAAGATCACCCTTGACTTCTTTCCGGGCCAGGTTGCGGGCAGCAGTGGTCGATGGGGAAGGAAGGATCAGTAAACGGATGCGGTCCTGATTTCCCCTTAAATAATTCCAGGTTGTTGATTGGTGTTCCCGGCTTTGATCGATAACCAGGATCTCCAAAGGCGTGACGCTTTGTTCCTTTAACAGTTCGAGGACATGAATCAAGGGTTCTTCACGGTTGAGGGTGCAAATGACCACCGATACCGTTACGGGTTGTTGAAAAATATCCATTTGCGGTGTTGTCCTCATCCTTCGTCAGTCCAGCGTACTTCGATGTACGCCTCCTTTCTCAGGACTTCGGACCCCTTCCATCTGAATATTTTTGAACAACCTGTAATAGATGTGATTCCTAATATTTTTTTCAGAGAAGGGTATCGTCATTATTTCATCAAACTTAAAAATAAGGCCTCCATTCGATCGCTGACCCGGTTGATTTCAAAATCATGTCCCACTTTGAATTTCCCCTTTTCTCCCATTCTCCGGCGCAGATCAGGATCTCTGATCAGTTTTTGGGCCGCGATGGCCAGACTGACCGGATCCCCGTAAGGGATCAGAAATCCATCTTCTCCATCAACGATCATCTCCTCTACGGCGGGTATGCGGGCTCCGATCACCGGCTTGCCTTTGGCCCAGGCCTCCAGAAATACCACCCCGAAACTTTCAGCCTGGGAGGGCAGAATCAAGAGATCACAGGCCTTCAGGAGGTCTGTTTTTTCTTCTTCCGGGAAATCATCCACGGAGATAATTCGGTGATC
The DNA here is from genome assembly GCA_049520575.1 of Thermodesulfobacteriota bacterium. Lineage (GTDB taxonomy): Bacteria > Desulfobacterota > RBG-13-43-22 > RBG-13-43-22 > RBG-13-43-22 > RBG-13-43-22. The sequence goes on from JBEKPQ010000083.1 coordinate 13,292, forward strand.
ATGGGATAGAGGATGACCGTTGTATAAGCTTTGGAAATAGGGACTTGATTGACCAGCCAGCACCAGAACCGCGCGAGCCTCCCCTTTCCAGATCAAAGGCATGGCTTCCAGCAGGGTGTCGATCCCTTTGTTTTCCACCTTACGGCCCAGAAAAAGGATCAACGGTTCATCCGTTAGGCCGTGGTCTGATCGGAATCGATGGCCATCGCCTCCCTCCAGGAGAGAAAGGTCTATTCCCTGTCCCAGGACATGGATCTTTTCTTCTTGAATGCCCTGCCTTATCAGATAAACCTTTTCGGTCGGGGTATTGGTCAATATGGCCGAAGCTTTGGGAAATATCCAGCGAAGGATTTTCACCAGAGAGGGGTTTATATCTTTCATATGCAAATGGGGTTGAATGACCCAGGGACAGCCTGTTTTTTGGGCGACCATCGAGGCATAATAGATAGTGGCGGTCGGAAACGGAACGGCATAGATCAAATCCGGATTGAGTTCCTGGGCTGTTTTGATCATCTGGGGCAGATGGGGAACCTGGGTCATGAACCAGAGGTGGTCTCCACCGGGCAGACGGCTTCGCAAGGCCATGGCCCCTGTCTTAGCCAGAATATACCGTTGTGTGGGAGTAAGGGGTAATCGTAAGATACGAATCCCATCCCGGAACTCTTCGGCTTTCAAAGAGAGGCCGGTTCGGGGATGCTTAAATGCTTCCAGGGCCGTCTGATTGGAGGTTATCACGGTTACCCGGTGTCCTCTTTTAACCAGCTCTTTAGCCCATTGCCGGAGGGAGATTTCCGTTCCTCCCTGAGCCGGAAAATAAAGATGGGTCAGGGCCACAATATGCATCGCTTACCTCTATCCGCCAAGAGTGCCATTGATTTGGATATGAAGTTCCGGCTTTTTAGGATGGTTGGTGAAACACTTGAGTATTCCCGAATAATTCTCCATTTTTTGGCGGTTAATGATTTTAAGGCGATAATGCCGGCCTTCGACCTTGGTTTCCAACTGATAGGCGATTTTCTCCCCCAAGGTATTTTCAATCCTCAGGATTTGAAAGGGTTGAGAGGTGGTTATTAAATCAATCACCCTTTCCTGATGCCCTTGTTCTGCTCCCTTGAATTGAACAAAAGGGGCCGGCCGTATTTCAATATGAGGACGGACCGTGCCGTGTAAATTCACGGTAATAGAAGGTTGTTGAGGATCATTGCTTAAGATCGTAGCGGATTTCCAGACCGGTCCCTGATAGCCTTTTAAATTTAAGGTTAAGGTCACTTTCCCCTCCCCTCCAGGGGGGATGGCCCGATCGAAATGGGCCACCGAGCAGCCTCAGCCCGGGCGGACATCAAGAATTCGAAGGACTGCCGAGCCGGTATTCTTCACCAAGTAATCATGGGAGAGGATGGTCCCTTCTTCCGCTTCCTTAAAATGATAATCGGTTTCGGAAAGCCGGATGGAAGAAAAAAGAACACCGGAGAAGGCCGATCCCAGGCCTAACCAAAAGGCAATGATTAAAAAAAATTCGTACGACCACGTTTTCATTCCGCAGCTCCATCATCAGCATTTAGGACGGGAAATAAGCCCAACTCATGATCAATGCCAAAACGCAGATCCTCAACGAGGAAGGATAAAGGAAAGAGGCCTTGAGAGGAAAACCCAAAGCCTCTAATCCTTATAAGTATATTGATCCGTTGGAGGTAATTAGAGTTTTTTTGGGGTGCAGGCCATTGAATTGGTCATTTAACATATTGTTATTGATGATAATTTTAAATGACCTATTTCTGATATACCCCCATAAATACCCCCAAATGTCGGTAACGGGAGGGGCTTAGATGAACAGATCGGCCTTGCAACCCAAATTTTTACCCCCACTTTTATTGGTTTCTTTTTTAACATACATACCAGAAGAATGCAACTTCTTGTAAACCGCTTCGGCTATTTCATCGGCATCCGTTGAAACTGACCTTTGAGGCTCCGTCAGATTGCGGATAATTTCCCCCTGTCGTTGGCATGCAACCTCTCCATAGCTCAGAAAGGTCGTCAAAACTTTCTCATGTCCAAGGTTCTGGCTCCACGCCTTGAACTGTTCCGGCGTCTTGCAGACCTCTTCACCGAGTTGGGCAAGGGTAGTTCGGAAGCTATGAGGATTGAAATACGGCAGCCCAGCGCTCATAAAGGGTTCGCGAAAAATAAATCGAATGGGCGACGTAGTTCTCCAGTGCTCCCGTGCCATCCCTGCCGCTACAAACTGTCGGTCAGGGCCTGGCACAACCCGCGTCGCCGGGAACAGCGGATCGTTATTGCTCCACAGCTTCTCATCCCGGAGGTACGACACCCACTGTGATACAATTGTACGAATTTCCTCACCAACTGGAAAGAAGAATGTATTGAAGGTCTTGCTGAATTTCGTCTTTACCTCGCGGGCATCTTGGTTGACACATCCAGCTATAAGATCGATATGCTTCAGCTTCAGCGAAGCAATGGCGCTGTCCCTCGCTCCGGTTAACAGCGTGAATGCTACCAGAGCACGATTGCGGCGCTCTATTTCGGTATTGACTGGCATCTTACTGATGACATGTTTGATTTGTTCTATTGTTGGAAACCCTTGTTGCTGTTTTGCAGTGGCGATGCGGGTGTCCTTATCAGACAAATTGAAATACTCAGCATCGGCATATTGAACACGTAACTTGTAGCCAGGTTGCCACGCCAGCCATTGAAAGAAGCGTTTAAGTTGGGTAAGGCTCGCATGCATAGTTGCCTTGCTCAGTTTCTCCCCGGACTTCTGCCCCTTTTGCTCGGCAAGATACTTCTTGAAGGCAATGGCCTGCTCATAATGAAATGCTTTGAAATCACGATACCTGGTATAATCTTCGAAGCGACTTAACGCTTTTGCGGCTGCATCGACTGTCGGCTCGCTGTGACGTTTGGCTTCCTTGAGAAAAGCGAAGTACTTTCGCTTGATCCGTTCATTTACTGGATTGTGCTTTTTCATGGTCTTATATCCCCTATCCCAAGTCACTATTTACGGAAGGTTTGGTACTCTCAATTAGACGTCGAAGTGCTTCCGGGAAGATGATGTCCATTTTCCCGCAAAACTCCCTGATTTGGGCCATGCTGACGTGCCGGTTCATCAGGGAATTGCAGTCCGGGCAAATGGCAATAAGGTTGCCGAACTTCTCAGTGATGGGTGAATATTCCGCTATGTCGCCGTCAGGCGATTTCGGGGCACGGCAGCGAACGCAATAGAGTTCCCCCAGCTTACAAGTCTGTTTGTTTTTTACACGGCGGGCCTGAAGAAATGCTACCAGAACATGACCCAAAATCAGCATGGGGCGTTTATCATCAATGCTGGTTAGCCCGTCCTTGACCCAGTGGCGCACTGTATTTTTATGGATTCCTAACAGCTTGGCGATCTCTTCAATCGTATAGCTGCGGTGAATTGTTACGAGCCGGTGATTTGGGTGACGTTTTCCCATTGTTTACCTTACCAAAGTATCGCCGACACTTTTCTCGTCGGGAGAAAAAGAAAGCGATGAGACCGTCGAAACCGATCTCACCACTTCTGCTTGCCAAACCTCGGCCGTCTTCATCATCGCCCCCATTACTTCGCTCCCTTACGGGCCGTTTCCAGCTTCGCCACCAGGACACGGATTTCGTCATCTGTGTTCCCGGCAATGCGTGCCGTGTTGATTGCCTCCACTTCGTCAGATGGCCACCCGACCGCCCGAGGGCCGAGGGCCACAGGCTTTGTCCATAACCCTCGAGAAACCCGCAAATAAATGGTGGAACGGGAAAGCCCTGATTCGGATTTGACGGCCGGAATTCTTAGTATGGTACGCTTCCTCTTCAAACCTCCTTGAAAAGTATTGGAAATCTTGAGACGAAGCGTAGATGGGCGATTTGGGCGATACAATACCAGGGAAATGCTAAGTTTTTACTCTATATTTCCATCAAAATAAGTTAGTTATATACTCCATAGATGACTGTGCCGGAGTTGGCGTAATTGATACTGCACTGAGGATAGTGGAAAGAAAACATGGGCTTACCGGAAGGTGGAGTTGGGCGAAAAAATTCCGCCCAACTTTTTTATTTATCCTGACCAGTATTTGTGTTGACGGCCAGTGTCAAATATGTGGGATAAAGAGTACACATACAACTCTTCTAAAGAGGGAATCCTGAAAATTAACGATTACGGATGGAAATATGGGAGAATTGTATGGACTGCCCCGACCTTGAATTTGAGAGGGCATCGCTCCTTTTTTTGGAGCTAACTCAGAGCTTACCACATTGTCCAGTTTTTGGGGTCCACCTCATACTTATTTGGGTTTCTCTCGTCCTAAGACGAAATAGAGTTTCTTATTAAAAATAGGGATTAACAAAGAGATGATGATTAATTGAATTAAGGACAAAAACAGCATGATTGAGGTTTGATTTAGAATGGGGATTATGGAGTCGAACAGACCAAAAGAGGTTAGGGGGATGAGAGGATATAAGACCTGAAGATT
>JBEKPQ010000084.1:0-17754 GCA_049520575.1 Thermodesulfobacteriota bacterium
CGTATTTTCGGTAGAGCTCCATAAGCCTTTTGAACTTTGGCGACAGAAACGGTTCCCCGAGGAGAGTGCTCTCCGTGTATTTAGTTGTAGGAAAAAGCTCTTCAGCCAGCCGCTCGACAGAGTCCCAATCCCACTCGGCGAAGTCTCTGGCCGTAAAATCCGGTCCCCTCGTGAGCTTGGAATAGCCACATTTCTTGCAGTTGTAGTTGCACCGCCAGGATATCTCAAAGGTGCTCCGTGGGGGGAGGGCGGTCAAGGCTGTTTTTTTGCCCTTGATTTCCTGAAGCAGTCTTGTCTCGTTTTCTTCCTTTAGCTGTTGATATGGTCTATTCATGGCACGTTCTTAAGTAAAATGATTTTGAAAAAGTGAAGCGGTAAGTAAGCCTTGTTGAGGCTCTCAAGAAAATAAATGTAAGACAGGATTAAAATTGGTAGAAAACTGGATGTTAAACTCAACTTTTGAATTTTCATAATTTGGGTTCCTTAAAAGAGGGTATTCCGAATTTTGTGTAAACGAGGTTTTTGTTTATCGGTCGGGCATTCCTAATGAGATCTTTAATTAATTTAGAATTCAAATGTTTGAATTCTGGAGGGGTTAAAAAAATCTAGATTACGAGCTTATCGTATTAGCATTTACCGATAGCATTGTTTAAACATCAGGGATCCCAACTATTTTTCAAATAATTTATAATCCTTTTAAATCGACTTACAACCAATATCAGCAAATTTCTTTGGTAATAGAGAGATAATATACCTTCCAAAAACAAGCGCCCTTTTTTCTATTACTATCCATGAAATATACGCCATCAGCAAAGACAAAGTAAGGCATACAAGCAGATTTGTGTAAAATCCTATGCCGGGAATGAATTTTGAAACAACTTGTTGAATAGGCCATCCCCATAAAAAAACACCATATGATAAATCCGGCATTTTTTTAAATTTTACAACAAGCGGTTTAGAAGCCACATAGACTGAACTCATGAAAAGACAGGTATAGATCAAGTAACGTTCATAGGACCAACCTTTGAAGAGAAAGCACAACAAAAATAATCCTAAGGGTAAAGTGCCTGTAATATTTATCTCTTCCTTATAGACAGCCAACAGCCCGCCCAACCCGAAACAAAAAGGAATAGCAGTAAAGTCATTGCTATTTGCAGGCAACCAAAAGAAAAGGAACTTTGCCGGCAAAAAAGTATCAAGCAGAATTACGCCAAATAAAATAATTGTGACACGTTTGTTGAATGCCCCAATAAGAGAAAGCGCTAGTATCAGTAGGTAGGCAAAAACAAAAACAGGGAGAGTCCAAAGTGGCGCATTGACATTATTCTTAAATATGTTTTCAGAAAAAACTCCGGGTAAATCGTAGTACCCAAGAATCTGAGTCCCCCAACTTTTAAATAGACTCATGTTTATTACATAATCATACACCCGTGAATTGGCAAAATAATCCTTCGTTGGAAGAGTCGTACACAAAGGCCCAATAATAAAAGCACTGGCAATAACAACAAGAAACAAAGCGGGCCAGATCCTGACAAAACGCTTAATAAGAAAAGCAATCGCACCTTCTCCACTTCGGACGCTGTTTACAACGAAAAGGCCGCTCAAAAAAAAGAATGTCTTAACACCCCATTCTGCCGAGTAAATGCCTATGATGCGGTATAATAAATCTGAACCCTTTACATTTTGGATTAATCCAAAGGAATGTCCGTATATTACTGCAAAAGCCGCCAACAATCTTATTAAGTCAAAATTATTATTTTTTCGCTTCATAACATATTCAAGCGTTGTCTTGGAATTCATGCTTACCCATTCATTGTGAACGATTAAAAGGAACTGTGCCGCATGCTCTTTAATTTGGCCGCCTTTTCTAAGTTAAAAGCCGGGTTTTCCATCAACAGCGAAGCGAAAATGATCATAGGTATCTCTGTACCGCCAGGTAAAAAACCTAATACGGCTTTGACTTTCGAACGGCTTCGTGAATTGTAAAGAAATCTCGAAAATCACCGTACACCAGACGCAAACAGCCATTATTATTAATGCACGACAACAGGGGAGCAATATTAATTAATGGATTGCGTCAGAGGCATAAGCTTAAGGTTATAACTTTGGAGTTATTTAACGGCATCTGTGATATTTACCTTGTTTGGATATCCGACTACGTTTCCGACAGGAAGAGCATCGTCAACAAACACTATCAAGGTGCCGTTATTTTCCTCTATCTTAACGATTTTTCGAACAGTTCCGTCAGAGAAAGTCGCTATTCTGCCTACAGCAAAATCATTCTTTGCCTGCGCCGTAATCGGACCTAAGACCAAAAATGCGGGTGCATGTAAACAGATGCCTTTAGCAAAATTTGCGTCAGTATAATTGGGGAGAGTGTAAGACACAGGATTTGTGGGCGGGTGAGACACGTCAGTTTTTTTGCCACAACCACAAAAAGCTACCAAAAATATCGCTAAAAAGATACATGGAACTACATTACGATTGAACATAAAAGCCTCCTTTAAGAAGATAGAAATGGTTTATACAACTTACTTGTGTGCAATAAAAATAAACTGCACACCTCCAAGATAACCAAATTGAAGCGAATGATAGGCAACGGCATACACATCGGAAAAACCTGCGGCATGAAATTGATCGAGCATCTCCCATCCGAAATAAGTGAAGCAGAGAATACCGTTATTGGACAGGGGATCGCTATGATATTGAGCCGGAATTATATGGCGGACCTTGCCATCCTTCATCTCAGCACAAATGATATTTTTATCAGAATCGGGAATAAAGGGGACAGACCAAAGAAATCTTCCTCCCTTCTTAAGCACCCGGCAGCACTCAAGAAAGGCAGTTCGATAATCCGGTATGTGCTCAAGAACATCAAGGGATATAACGATATCAAACGACTCATCATTAAATTGCAAATTACATAAAGTTTCGTTTCTAATCCCCGTGGAATCAGACTTTCCAAAGGGAACCTGGTCGCCTAAATATTCACTGCCAGTAACCTTTGAATAATGGTGTGCAAAATAACTATAGACTGGCGTCACCTGTTCCGTGATATATATGGCGCTATCGTGATACGCTTCCATTTCAATGTCAAAGATATGAAATGTTGCGCGCATACGGTTGTTGAATCCGGTGATAGGGCAACACACTCTTTCTCTCCAAATCACTTTTCCTGAATTACCCGAGTGCTGAAAATCAACAAGGAACGATACTTCTCTGCCGGCTGTATAGGAATAACCATCAAACGTGAATTCAGAATTTTCGGGTGGTGTGATTTGTTGTAAAACCGACCAATGATGGGCCAAAGCGTCGGCCTCACGTCTTTGATAGACCAAATAGTCTTCAAAATTTCGAAGCCTGTGCAGGTTCATTCTTGGTCCTTTCGCGGCTACTATTTTTTCTGCTTATCTTTCTCATGGCTGAGCTAAAGAAAGGAATGACTTTCACCTCCTTTGCCTCGCTATTTTCTGGCCTTTTCTGAATTATTGGCGAACCACTCATAGGTGCGTCTGACACCCTCAGCCAGGGGTATTTTTGCTATATATCTATTGGCCTTGAGTTTGTCAAGATTATATTAGCGCACTAATCGACTATCCGGTTTACTGAAATCCCACTTAATTTTTAACAATATTTTATCCCACGCATTCGCGATGTCTTCACAATAAGAAAAATCCCTAATAGCAACCCACTGCCCAACACCTTCACAGGCTGACCTCTTTGAAAGGCATCAAAAAACTTGGCTAATAAGGGAGGCGTCACATGGCCGTCATTGTTATCGGAAATGTCATCTTCATCTTTATTCCCAGATGTCTTTTCTTCAGTGATAAATGAATTTTATTTGGCATTTCTGCGGGAGTGTATAGATGCTCGAACCGCAGCCCAGTCTCCTCGCAGGATACGCCCGGCAAAACGAAGAGGCTTGGTTACTTTCCAGGAACGTGACGATATAATTCTCCCCAGTTCAGCAGTTAATGAATTGAGCGCAAGCTCACGTTTGTGTAATATCTGGTCGAGTGCACGTATTCGTTCGTCTTGCCTGCTGGCAATATTTTTATATTCATGGATCTGAACATCGCACTCATTTAATGCTTGGATGAGATTGACAATATGACTATTACGTTCAATTAGCGCTTGATTAAGATTGACGATCTGCGCATCGTGCTCCGCTAATGCCTGATTAAGACCGGCTATCTGGTCATCGCTCTCATTTACTGCTTGGTTAAGATTGACGATCTGCTCATCGTGCTCCGCTAATGCCTGATTAAGACCGGCTATCTGGTCATCGCTCTTATTTACTGCTTGGTTAAGATTGACGATCTGCTCATCGCGTTCGGCCACGGCCTTGCTCCACGACTGAATAATCTCAGAGTCGTTAATAGGCTGTTCGAAAACACTCGAAGCAAGATTAGGAAGTTGGACATCCGAGGCAAGGGCGATCCAATAGGTGGGCTTTATGATCCCTGAAGCTTTTCTTACGATTTCATTTTCTTGAAAATAGCTCAAAGCCTGCGTCTGTAATGATTCTGCAAATAGGCCTGATCCATAAATAACACGCTGTCCAAAGTAGGCGATATTTTTAAAGTAAGTTCCAAGAAGTTGTTTAAACTCGTGTTGATATAGTTCTTTGATGTGGTATGGATTCATATAACCGGGTTTGACAGAATAATGATATTTGTCTGGGCTTGAGATCAACAAAATACCGGTTGGCCGCAAAATACGTTTAACTTCTTTCATCATTTGCATGTGTTGATCGTGATGCTCGATTGTCTCGAAGCTCACCACTATATCAACACTCGCATCAGGCAAAGGAATATCAGTGCAGCTACCCACCATGTATTCGAGATTTTCTTTTTTATAGCGCTTGCGAGCGTGTTTAACGGACTCAACAGAAATATCAACGCCGATTACCTTGACAGCCCAATTTGCAAGCATTGAAGAGCCATAGCCTTCGCCACATGCAATGTCTAGTACCACCTTCCCGGTAGCAATTTCACAGGCTTGCAGGTAGCGATGCAAATGTTCAAGCTCGATATTACCATGCACTTCCGGCATAAAGCGTTCACCGGTAAAAGTCAACGTGGGTGGATTTGATTTTTTAAGTTGATCGTTCATTGCTAACACTCGCCTCAATAGCCAACGCCGAAGGATATTCAAAACAATGAATCCGGGCACTGGTGAAAACAGCTTCAATAACAAACCGCCACACATCTGCCCCGAATTCGGTATGCACGGTGAAATCGTTATCTAATTGTCCGGGGGCACCATGGTAGCTGTTTGTTAACCCAGAACGAGAACGGGTCAATCGCTCTATAATTATTGGAACAGTAAATATGCAGCGACCAGTTTTCTTTAATACGCGACGACACTCAGAAAGTCCCCTTATAGGATTGGGGACGTGCTCTAATGTATCTGAATGAAGGACTAAATCGAAGGTCGCTGACTCGTACGAAAGGTTGGCCATGTCATAGTCTGGGTAGCGGACTAGTTGACGATTCGGTAACATCTTTGAGACAGAAGAAAGCCCCCCAGCTTCATTGATCTCCAACACATTGAGCTTTTTAGTAAAATCAGATACTACAAATTCAAGTAGTGTCCCAGATATATTGTAGGAACATAAGATCGCATTGGCGAGAGCTATTGATCTGAGATTATTCCCGCACCCCAGGCAGAAAACGCCTTGCTGACGATTTATGTAATCAACTTCAAATGTCGACAATTGCCAATTGTTCACCAATTCTTGCCAGAGAACTTCTCGATAAGAATGACACCCGTGGTATCTCAGTCTATCTAATCTCAAGGAGGTCCCTTTTTCAGTACCGACTCTGATGGCGAGCAGTTTTCCAGTTTGCCGAATACCATTCATAGGTACGTCTAATCCCGTCTTCCAGCTTGATTTTAGCCTGAAAACCGGCGGCAGCCAATCTGTCGAGATTATAAGATCGGTAAAGCTCCCCGTCCGGTTTGCTGGAATCCCATTCAACGCGAACCGACTCTCCGCAGATGCCCTGCAAAGTTGAGACTATGTCCCTGACAGGATGCTTGAAACCGCTACCCAGGTTTACCGGACCTTCGATTTTTAGTAAGATTTCATACAGGGCACGAGCTGCATCATCACTGTACGAAAAATCCCTAATTGCTGCACCACTGCCCCATACTGTCACAGGCTGACCGCTCTGCGCGGCCTTAAAAAACTTTGCAACCAGAGAGGGCGTAACATGTCCATTTTCAATATCAAAATTATCATGAGGGCCATACAGATTAGCGCTTATTGCAAAAGCTGATGAAAGACCATATTGCTCTCTTGCGGCCTGCAGCTGCGCCAGCATAAGGCGCTTTGCGTGAGCATAGGAATCTTCTGAAGGATGCGGCAGGCCGATCCATATCTGCTCTTCTGTCAGCTCCTGCTGTCCTTGAAATTCCGGGTAAACACAGATTGATCCCATGGCCACAATCTTCTTTACCCCGGATCTTCGCGCAAACTCGATCACATTTGAGTTGATCATGACGTTGTCAAAAAGAATATCGGATTTATATTTCTTATTGCCGCCGATCCCGTATACCCGCGCAGCCAAATGGAATACATAAGCCGGCTGTATATCGGCAAACAATTTTTGTACTGCATACCCATCGCGAAGATCGCAATCTCGGCTCCCAACAGCAATTACATTCCCGAATCCTTCATCGGCAAGCACACGCAAAAGCGCATGACCGACCAACCCTGTCCCCCCCGTAATCAGAATCCGCTCATGTTTGTCGATTTGACGACTAATATCCATTCAAACACCTCCTTTAACGAGTTTATAGCGTTGCCAGAACTTCCTGACGAGATGGCCGTTCATTGCCAAAGATGCCGCAAACAGACCGCCGCATTGTACCGTCTTCAAAAATGAAATGCTGAGTAGTTCGCGCAGCAAGTCAAACAGCCCGGCTGGCTCATATAAAAACCTGATTGCGTCTGTGCTCATAATCGCAGAAAATTCACGCCAGTCGCGCCTGGAGGCACGGAAGAGAAGATATTTAGTCACGATGTATTCTGCCTGGGAGCGCGCCGACTTGACCCTTTCCCGCGCCGTGAATTCATGTTTGCGAAAGTTGCTGAGCACCTGTTTGCAGTACACAGCCGAGCCGTGTTGCAAAACCCAGCCGACAAAAAGCCAGTCGCCGGTCAGCCTGAATTTCTTGAGAAAAGGGTTATACGCCTTTTTAAACACATTCATGTTAAACAATGCCGAGCTCATGTTTGGGATGGTTTGACCCCGCAACTGATAATTTCTCAATTCATCAGCCCCGGCGTTCACAAAGCCTTGATCCCAGCGGATTTCGCGCCAGATTTCATGGAAATAAGTATCCGTATGATCGATCTTCCGGTCCTGCTCATTGACAATCCATGAATCACAGTAGGCCATTACAGCTCCCTCATTGTGCATTAAGGCATCAATGGTAACTTCGAGGAACCCGGGTTCGGCATAGTCATCGCTCTCACAAATCCAGATATAGTCTCCGGTCCCCAAGCTTATTCCGCGTTCCCATGAGGCAAACGGACTTCTCGAGTTGCATGTATTGCGCACATAAATAAATCCATATTGCGTCTGCAGAGATTTGATAACTTCATCCGAATTGTCGTCTGAACAGTCATCAATGACGATAAGTTCCACATTGGAATAGGTCTGCCGCATGACTGACTCTATACGCCGCCGCAGATAAGGCGCGTGGTTATAGGAGGGCACTAAGGCGGTCACCTTTGGTTTATTTTTGGAACTGTTACTCATCCAACGCATAGACCTTTCTGATAATATCCATCTTTGATTTCCAGGTATAATTCTGTAATGCTGTCTGTCTGGCCTTGTCTCCGATTTTTTTATTTATTTCTTCATCCTTAAGGAGCAAAATGCAACGCTCAGCGAAAATTTCCGGTACTTCTGTTATATAAATATCAACCCCATCCTCATAGGCGGATCCTTCGACTGCAATAGGCGATGCCACACTCGGCACACCATAAAGAGCATATTGACTCATCTTTCCACGCAAGCCCGATCCGGTAAGCGCAGGCACTATACCTACCTTCGCCTCGTTTATATAAGGCCCCAGCGAAGGCACCGCTCCAACAAAGATTACTGCCTCATCCTGATAGTCGGCAAAAACTGAAAGATCACCTCTTCCCACCACATGCAACCTATAATCCGGGATCTTTTTTTTGATCAGCGGGTGCACGTTATCCAGATACCATTTCATTGCAAGGATATTGGTTTTTGATCCAAAAAAGGCAACATAAACTATTATATTTTCTTTTTTCGGGGAAGTAATCTCCAGCGAACTTTCTGAAAGGGCATGTTTGAACTCTATATCCGATATACCGGACTCCAAATATTTTATTTTTGGGGATTGGCTGACGGCGCGCAAAAAAGCTGCATCCGGTTTCGAGACACATATCACTTCGTCAGCCTTACGACAATACTTTAGCTCCTCAATCGCGTTGTTCAATCGCTCCACAATGTCTTTGCGGGAAAACTCATGTGAGTGAAAAAGCGCCTCCTTCACGTCAATGAAAAAAAACCTGGCATAAGACTCTATCGGTGTAAACAAAATCTTGGTCCCCAAGTCTTTGAACCCGTCCATATGCCTGGCTGCGTCATGGAACTGAAAGTCAATTACGTCGTAATGGGGACGCTCTTTACACTGATTCAGCAGGTCGTTAACCGTAAGTTCGTCTGTATCTGAAAAATAGATGTTATTGAAGATTCCTTCAACGTCATCGTATGACCAGTCAATTTCGGGATGCCGGCAGGTATAAAGGTCGAGGCCAATAGTCGGGAACTCTGATTTTATCAGACTGTAAATGTCCAATATACGAAGGCCTCCCGCATGTGCCCGCGAAGGGCAATAGTAACTGACGAGCAAAATGCTTTTGCTTGGCAAAGCGGGGCTGTCCGGCCGTTTGATCAGGCGCTTCTCGCCGGGTGCGGATATGGGAAGATCAAGCTGCCCGGCTGTATTGAAGTCGCTCAGTATATCTGGGGCTTCAGGAGGGATTACCTGTGAATTATTCATTAAATCAGTGCGACTATCGTCACGAGGTTTTCGAAAGGACGAAAATGCGGCACCCCATTGTCCGCGTAATAATCTGGCAGCAAAGCGCAAAGGCCGCGTAATCTTCCAGGAGCGTGTCGATAGTATTTTTTCAAGATGGGCTTCCTGTCCGGCAATTGTCCGGGTAAGGTCGGCTGTCTGCTGCTCTAGGTCAGAGCTGAGACTAGAGATCTGTGATTCGCGGTCAGTCAGGGCCAGGTTGAGATTAATAATCTGCCCGACGAGTTCTTCCACTGTCTGATTGAGATCAGTTATTTGACTGATTTGTTCATTGGCCGCCTGGTTGAGGCCGGCGATCTGCCCGTTAAGTTCATTCAAGACCTGGTTGAGATTGGTTATCTGACCGTCGCGTTCGATAATAGAATTAGATAGTTCAGTCAGTGCCTGATCGTAGGAAAATAGCCGTTCGACAGCGAAGATATCATGCTTTCCAGAGAGATTGATTAAATCGAGATAATCAAAATTATAAAGGGTTTTGATTGCTTTTGAGCGGATAGGATCAGCAACCGCTTCAAAAAGCTGATCAATGCCGAAAAGCTCGGTAAAAGGGAAGGGCTTCTTTTCGAGCGCGACCATGGCAAGTACAAATTTCAGATCAAAGCCGCCCACCCGGTAATATTTGGCCGCCTCAGGAAAGACAGCTACCAGCTCGTCGAACGATTCTATCTTCAGATAATTCTTAAGGAGGTTATAGAGCTCGGTCCAGACACGGGATCGAGAGTCCGGTCTGCTGCCGCTCGTATTGGCTTCATTGGATTGTATGCGAAAACGCACCAATCTTTCTGGTAGTACATGAATGTCATATTTCAGACAAAGCCTCATCCACATATCGAAATCACCAGTTTGGGCCAGCCCGAACCTGTAAAGACCACATGTATCATAACATTTCCTGCGGATGAGAACGCTGGGATGACAAAGCGCATTGCCATGGCTGAAGAAATAACGAAGCCACTCATGCCGGGTTCTGTTTGGCTGATCGAAAACATCAAAATATAAATGTTTCTCGTCTGTAAAAATCTGTCCGTCTTCTGTAATGGCCAGAGCGTTGGTAAAGACAGCGCCAATTTCATCATGGGTATCCAGAAAGGCCGCCTGTTTTTGCAGCTTTTCCGGTTCCCAGACATCATCGGAATGATGGATGGCGATGTACTCGCCGGAAGCGACTTCAGAGAGGGCCTTGTTAATTCCCCATAGGGCCCTTCTCTGGATATCGTTGCGAAACGCCTTGATTCTCGCATCGAAATATTGATTGATCAAATCCCATGAATTATCGGAAGAAGCGTCATCCCAGATAATCAACTCAAAGTCCTGATAAGTCTGATTGAGGACGCTTTCTATCGCTTCCTGGATGAACTTCTCATGATTAAAAGAGGTGAGGATTACAGAGACCTTAGACATCTTCACTTTCTCCCTGGAGCGCTTTTAGGAATTTCAAACATTTTACCTTCAAACTCCGCAAGTGCTTTTTCAATCGTCGCCTTGTTTTGAAAATCTGTACTCCGCATATTGCACGACCAGCTTTCTGGATTCGTCCACTGTTGCCATGCCTTGGGTCACGGCCTTATTGATGTAATACAACAGACCAGCTAACTGGGATATCTGTGGAAGGTCATATATAGGAGAATCGATGCAATGCAATTGCCGCCACTGCCAAAAATTCTTCCTGCTCTTCATTGCTCAGTAAACTGGCATATCGTCCTACCGTATCATCACTAATGGGTTGCAGCGTTCTCATTTTCCAATCCATGGTCAATTCTGGTTCCAATTTTTTAGTCTTATTTTGTTGATAGAAATTAAGCATATCAGCCTCAAATGGGAAACCTAACCATTCACAAATTGCCATAAAGCTTGATGGCGAGTGTAATACCAAGTCCTCATATCTAATTGTCATGGCGATCCCACGCGGCATTAAAGTCATAAACGAGTCAATCTTCATAACATTGTTTGACCACTCCGAAGCGATGTCAGTAATTTTGGTGACTAGCTTTGGAGCATAAGGACTCATTGATTTGGCCGCCATTACCTCACGATATGAGCAAGCCACGTCGCGGCCATCTCTGACGATATGCAAAAAACGGGCCTTCTTGTATAGACTAAGTAACTCATCCAGGTGGTTTAGGTAGAAATTATTCTTGTCTCCCCATATACTAAAATTTTCTCCATTGCTAATACCAAAGGCAGCGTGAATAATCGCACATAATTCAGCATAGTTTGCAGGTTTGTTCAAAGCTATTTGACTTTCAATAAATCCTTTATCCAGCAACCAAGTGTCAAATTTATTACACGCAAACAAGTCATCAAGAAATGTTCCCAATCTGGATGGATCATTGTTATCAGACACCTGCCAACTTGCATACTTTTTGTGAAGCCAAATGATGTATCCACATTCAGGCGGAACGAGTATCTGAGAATGACTGGTCAGTATCAGCCTGAGTAACGATGTCCCAGACCTTGGGCTGCCAATAATGAATAACGGTCTATCCAATTTAATAATACTTATCACTAATTCATTCTCTTTACAACTCGAGTCACCGCAGCCACCGTTTTGATCATTTCTTAATCCGGATGCGCTTGCACATTCTTGATTGACTCTGTCACTGTCAGCGCATGTTTTTTAAGCGGCTCCAGGTTTTAGTATCCGGTTACTTCCCCTATGATTATGGAGCAAATCTTTTCAACTTCCTTCTTCTGTAACCCGGCATACAACGGCAGGCAGAGCACACGGGAAGAAATATCCTCCGAAACGGGACAGGCTCGTCTTAACTCCGGTTTTAAAAAGGGCAGCGTGTTGAGTGAGGGGTAAAAATAGCGTCTTGGACCAATATTGTTATCCAGGAGCGCCTGCCTTACACGTATCATGGCATTGTGAGAGGAGAAAACGACCGGGTAGTAGGAATAGTTGTATTCAAGACCGGAACTGGCTACCGGACGCTGCAGCAATATACCGTCAAGTTCTTCGTCATACCACCCAGAACACTCTATCAGATGGGCAATAATTTCATTGACCTTCGGCAACAGACAAAGTCCCATAGCCGCGTGCAGTTCGGACATCTTGGCATTGATGCCGATATCGAGATAGGCCTCTTCCCCAATGTGACCAAACTTCTTCATGAGGAAGACATTTTTGGTGACTACTGCATCTTTGCAGATCACAGCGCCCCCCTCGACCGTATGAAACAGCTTGGTGGCGTGAAAGCTCAGCATTGAACAGTCCCCATGATCCAGGAGTGATTTGCCAAAAAGCCTGACTCCGAAAGCATGGGCGGCATCGTAAATGACTTTGAAGTTATATCTTTCGGCGATTTGTTGAATTTTTTCAACATCGCAAGGATAGCCATAGATATGGGTAGCCAGGATCGCTGTTGTTTTCTCCGTTATGGCGGCTTCGATCAGATCGGGATTAATGCAGAAAGTTCGATCTTCGATGTCCACAAAAACCGGCTCACAGCCTTCCCACAAAATTGCGTTCGTGGTGGCGACATAGCTGTATGGTGTGGTGATAATCTCCCCCTGTAACCTGAGGGCCCTGAGGGCGAGCTGAAGTGCCAGCGTACCATTGGCGACTATCTCCAGGTTGGATACGCCAAGGTAATCTTTTAAATCGTCACCGAGTTGGCGAGAGAATGGACCGGAATTTGTGATATGTCCAGATTGCCAGATCTTTTTGAGGTAGCTGACGTACTCATCAATTGCAGGTAAATAGGTTTTGGTAACAGTAATCATTTGGTCACCACATAGAGAACACTTGTACGCTTAAGCCCAAGTGCATGGAAAACTTTCTTTCCGAAATATCTTTCCCCAAGCGCTTCGACAAGAAAACCGTTACTTCGGATTTTATTGACATAATCGTCGTGAGCGTAGAGCCTCACATGATCATATTGTCCGAACAAGCGCCATCGATTTGCTTCATCTTTCACCGTCGGATCTTCGATTGTCTTATCAAGGCCAATAATTATGGGCGCCATAAGAATTCCAGCACCACCCTTCTTTGTTATCCGGTAAAGCTCGGAAATGGCCTTGTCATCCGATTCGACATGCTCTAACACATGACTACAAATAAAAAAATCATAGCTTTCATCTCCGAAAGGCATGTGCATCATATCAATTTTGTAATCACACCCATCCATCAAGAGATCGGCAGTGTGATAACAATTCAAATTCAATGTCCTTAGCTTATTAGAAAGGGCCGCTTCGGGTGCAAAGTGAATTACTCGGTTTTTGTCCGACAACTTATCGGTTTTCAATTGTAAACCAATCCAGTATGCATACAGTCGCTCCCTATCCGAAGCCCCGCAGTTTAGGCACGAATAAGTTTCCAGTGTGGTCATTTCGCCTTTTCCAAAATAAACGTAGCCGTGTTTCGAAGCGTTGTCGCTAAAATAATCGGGCAAAGCACTAAAACCGGCATTGGTTTTATCGCATACAGGACAAAATTGTTTTTCCTCGGAGGAAAAAAACGAAACAGCTTTGGATAAAATATAGATCATTCTTCAATAACCTGAATACTATTTGGCACATATGCCTGTGTCCAAATGCGACCATTCGTCCTTCTGGAAACCTTGAAAACGATAGCATTATCTATCACGTCGAGAAACTCTGCGGTTTGATCTAAGATCAAAGGATGCGTCAACTGGAGTTGAATAGAATAATTCCCCTCGTGTAAAGGTATTCTTGTTTTGTAAATGACAGTGTATCTTCCATTCTTTCTTGATTGTATGAATTTCTGCCCAGTTGGTCTCATCCCGGAACCAATTACCAGGTTTCTTTTCTCATCAGCGATGTAATAATTACAGGAAATCTCTTCTTCTATATCTGTTTCAAAACAAATAACAACACTCACTTGTTGGTTGAATTCAACATTTATAGTCGGTTGATCATGATCATCTACCAGTTGCGCATATGTGATTCTCGCCCCACCTGAACCATAACGAAATGCCGCTACACGCTTTTCAAGCTCTTCTGAACGTTTAAAGGCGACATCACCTATTTTCACGGTCTTCTCGTTTTCCAGAGGCAATTCGTTTGACTTTGAGATCGTCGTCGAAAGAGTTAATTTACATTGTTCCGCATTCATCTCTTCCCTCATAGTGCGGATGTACAATTCTGCCACATCCGGAGCCTTGCCAATGGACCGAACCATGCCGTGATCAAGATAAATACCCCGTGAGCACAAGCTTTTGACCGCACCAACGTCGTGGCTGACGAAAAGCACCGTTGCACCTCGTTCCTGTATTCGGGTAAGTGCCGTTATGCACTTGGCCTGGAAATTCATGTCGCCTACCGCCAATGCCTCGTCAACAATCATGATCTCCGGGTCGGAGACGATATTAACCGCAAACGCCAGCCGTACAAACATCCCGCTGGAGTAAGTTTTTACCGGCTGCTCGATGAACTCGCCGATATCGGCAAAGGATGCTATGTCGTCAAAGCGTCTATCAATCTCGTCCCTGCTCAACCCCAGCAATGCGGCGCTCATGTAAACGTTTTCACGGCCGGTGAATTCCGGGTTAAATCCGGCGCCCAGCTCCAGCAAGGCGGCTATACGGCCATTCGTTTCCACACTCCCTGTGGTTGGTGAAAGCGTCCCGCAGATAACCTGTAATAGCGTTGACTTACCCGAGCCGTTACGGCCGATGATGCCTACAGTTTCTCCCTTCTTGATCTCAAAGGATACATCTCTAAGGGCCCAGAACTCACGGAAGTATTGCCGGGGAGTATGACTGGCAAGCCGCTGCAGGCGGGGTACGACAAACTGTTTGAGGCGGTCACGGGGGACATCGTAAATCTGATAACATTTCCCCAGATTGCTGACACGTATAGCAATGCCATTAGAGGACATCGGCAAATCCTTTGCGAGTTTTCTGGAACCAAACATAACCCATCCAGGCCACTAGTAAAGCTATCAGGCTGTAAATCCCCAGCCCTAACCAATCCGGCAGATGTCCCCAGATCAATACTTCGCGAGCCTGTTCGATAATGAAGGTCAGCGGGTTGGCCATGACCCAAGGGCGCCATCTTACCGGCAACGCCGTCACCGGATAAAAGATGGGGGATAAAAACAACATCACCATAGTGATGATGCTGGTGCTTTGTCCTAAATCGCGAAGGAAGACACCCAGCGATGCCAGCATCCAGGCAATGCCAAGAGTAAGGATGATGAACGGCAACAACACCAATGGAATGAATATTGCCGTCCAATTCAGGTAACCGTTAAATAGGACAAAAGCAACCAGGAGCACACCAAGACTTACGAGGCTGTGGAACAGGGCTGCGCCTATAGCCACGGATGGCAAAATATCAAGTGGGAATACTACTTTTTTAACAAAATTTACGTTGGAGATAATCAGCCCCGGGGCGCGGTTGATCACTTCAGCAAATAATCCATGAACGATCAATCCCACAAACAGCACAATGGCGAATTGGGTTTTACTCGCATCCGTATTTATGCCCCAGCGTGCCTTGAATACGACCGAAAAAACAAAGGTGTAAATAACCAGCATAAACAGGGGGTTCAGAAAAGACCACAATATTCCCAAGACGGAGCCCCGGTAGCGGCCCACCACTTCGCGTTTGGCCATTTGCGCGATGAGTTGGCGGTTGCGCCAGAGGCTTCCGGCCAGGGCCACAAAGGATGTGGGTTGGGCAGTATGGGGGGTGGTCGTTATTGGGGAGTCAGTCATGCCAAGTGCTCCGCTTCAGACAATGGTTTGGATTGTTGATCTTTTACAAGATCTTAAAATTTTGAGGTTTCCATAAATATATTTTATTATTTGTTCCAGGAAACAAGAATGCACCGCATAAAGCATATTCCTGTGGAAACTTGATGCCAAATTTCTCCAGATCAGGAAGCTTTTGATTGTCAGAAACCTGGAGCACAAAAGCTTTTTTTAGCCGTTCTGAACTCACAAAACCCATTACATATTCTAAGGCGTCATTACCGCCTTCAAGATAGTTACCAAAATACCATGTGCATCCCGGTGATTTTCCACCCATAGCAAATACGAGACCGGGCATATCAAAAAAAGCGAGGAGATCGCCGCCTTCGCGAAATCCATTTTCCCGGGCTTTACGGCGTATGTCTCTATAAAACCTGCTAGTTTCCACATCAAGTTTCAGTGAAGTCACGGGCGTCCCGATAGCAGTGGGTTCATTAAGCTTTAATATTCCATCAGCCTGGTAAGGAGCAGCTGGTTTTACCGCACCATACAATATTTGAGCGGCAACAAAAATACCGATAATTAGCGTACTGGCCGGAATTATTATTTTACTGTTTTCTGGGCCCGAAAGAATAATCATAAACACAAGCATTAATCCAAACCATGGCGCCATGTAAAAAAGCATATGTATCTTTATATTAGCGGAAGTTCCAATTGCACCGGCAAACGGGGCACAAAAAAGGAGCAGGCACAAAGGCAACAGGGGTATCCATGCTTTGATAACCGGCTTGTAAATTATACAATTATAAAGTTCATTGAGTATTGCTGCAATTAATAAAAGAAAAAACCAAGACGCATGTAAATTTATAGCATTTACGCCCCATGTCCCGAGATCGGAGACTTTCATACATAACTCAATGCTCGTTAGCATGAAGACCAGAAGAAGAAGTATAATTTTCTTTGATCCGCATATAAATTTTGTTTTTTCTAATACAACCAATAATGCAAATCCCGACACAAGAAGGATATGGGACAGATATAATCCACCAAAGGAGGTTTTTATGAGATCAAGGAACTGATAAAAATATTTTATTAGTAAAGAACTAACGCTATAGGACTTCATAAATACATGGCTGCGATTGAAAACTTCCCACCAGTCTGCTGGTGTTTGAAAAAAGGTGAAATGAAATAATAACCATAAAAAGAATCCAGATAATATCAGAATCATGGCGTGGCAATAGCGGTTGATTATGCCAGTAGCTGCTAAAAGCGAGAACATGACAAAAACTATGATGGCAGTTGGAAGTTTTGAAAAGAAAGAAATACCGATAAATGCACCTGTTAAAAGGAAGGCCATTGAAGAAAACAGCCATCTTTGCCCTGTGTTCTTTTCAAATCTTACACCCAAGAAAAACAGTCCCAACGAAGAATAGAGTGCTACTGTGTTCAGCATATTGTACGATAAAGAAAGCCTGTGTTGAATGTACGAACTATAGTAAAGCATCATCCCCAATCCTATGAATGCCCAGCAGTTGATTCTAAAGGCTCGGGTTTGCGGAAAAGAAATACCTGTAAGTTTAAGCATGTTCAGGAAGCCAAAGTAAAATATACTTGTGGAAACAAACATTAGGAAAAGTCCCAAACACCTAAAAGCAATTACGTTATATCCAGTGAGCTTGAACACTAAAGCCGTGTAATAATGATACGAAGAGGCTGAAGCAATAACCTCATCCGGATATTGTGCTTGAAGGAGGTGAAACCCTTCGTCCATGATAGACAGACCTTTGTTGCTTGTCCATACGGCAAAGGATATGAGGCCAAGATAGATAATAGTGAGAAGAACTGCAATAATCGTTTCAAATGGGAAAGGCTTTTTGTCGTTATTCGAACATGTCTGCATCAGTATAATCTCACTTGAATTCCGTTGCTGCTCCAGACTCCCTTCAACCTAGTACATTATACCTCACAATCATAACTTAAAAGCTGGACCGGGTTTCGGGGGGGGGAG
>JBEKPQ010000085.1:0-17688 GCA_049520575.1 Thermodesulfobacteriota bacterium
GGTATTTTACAATCGGCAGAGAAGGCAAGTGCGGCTGGGGTACCTATCCCCAGCTGTTTATGAACGGCAATTCTATGCAGGGCAGATTGCGGCATGAAAGACAGTTTCGTGTCCACTATTGCTATCAGGGGTCAACTATATTTGATAAGAAGTTGCTTTTGATGGTAGGAGTATAAGAGAAGAAAAATACACGGTTAAGGAGAAACATAGGGCCAAAGGCCAGGGGGGAAAGGGCGTTTTCTGGAGAAAATGAGACTATGCAGGGCTGGACTTTACAAATTGATTACCGTTTGTAATGGAGTATAAAGAGCCAAAATTTAAAATCAACATTTCTGGAAGGAGTCCTCAAACTTTCTCGAAAATTAGCTCACCGCACTGAATTTATCGAGTACACCTATTACTCTTCAAAAAAGCTGGCCCCAAAAATTAACGATTACGGATTGAACTCAACAGGCCGTCTCGCGAGCCTCTCCATTTTTAAGACGGTTAACTAGTCGACGAGCTGGCCGTTTTAGGTGTGGATTCCGATAACATCTTTCTAAGCTCCTCCCCCTGGACAACTTCCTGCTGCGAAAGGAGATGGGCCAAATCGTCGAGGACCTTCCGCCTTCCCGAGAGGATTACTTGCACCCTTTGATGGGCTTCCTCAATGACCCGAGCGACCTCTTCATCAATCTGGCTGGCTTTTTCTTCACTATAGGTTTTGCTGGGAGCATAGCCTTCCGGGAGGAACATCGGCTGGCGAGGCTGTTCATAGGTCACCAGCCCCAGGCGATCGCTCATGCCATATTCCGCGACCATGGAACGGGCAATGTCTGTGGCCCGCTGCAGGTCGTTTTGGGCTCCCGTGGAGATTTCTTTGAAAACCAGCTCCTCCGCCACCCGGCCGCCTAAAAGAACAGCCAGTTGGTCCAGTAGCTCCGGACGAGTCATTAAATAGCGATCCTCCGTAGGTTGTTGTTGGGTGTAACCGAGGGCGGCTATCCCCCGGGGAATAATGGAAATTTTGGCCACCGGGTCGGCATGTTCAACCGATTCAGCCACAATGGCATGCCCGGACTCATGAAAGGCAACGATTTCTTTCTCCTTAGGATTCATGACCCGGCTTTTTTTCTGTAGTCCCCCAACCACCCGGTCGATAGCCTCGTCGAGATCCGCCAACCCGACCATTTCTTCATTTTTCCGGGCGGCCAACAAGGCAGCCTCATTGACGATGTTGGCTAGATCGGCCCCCACAAAGCCCGGGGTGCGGGCGGCGATCTTGCGGAGATCCACGTCGGGACCCAAAAGGATATTCTTGGCATGGATTTTAAGGATGGCTTCCCGCCCGTTGATATCCGGGCGGTCCACAAGGACCTGCCGATCAAACCGTCCCGGACGCAACAAGGCCGGGTCCAGGATTTCCGGCCGGTTAGTGGCGGCCATGATGATGACCCCTTTATTCGTTTCGAATCCGTCCATCTCCACCAGAAGCTGGTTGAGTGTTTGCTCTTGCTCGTCATGCCCACCCGTAACATTGATCCCCCGGGCCTTTCCTAAGGCGTCCAGTTCATCGATGAAGATGATGCAGGGGGCTTGTTTAGTGGCCTGAGAGAAAAGATCGCGAACCCGTGCAGCCCCCACGCCGACGAACATCTCCACAAACTCAGACCCGCTGATGCTGAAGAAAGGGACTTTGGCCTCTCCGGCCACAGCCTTGGCCAGAAGCGTTTTGCCGGTCCCCGGCGGGCCGACCAGAAGCACCCCTTTGGGAATCCTTCCTCCCAGTTTCTGGAATTTTTCTGGAGTGCTCAAAAAATCCACGACTTCCTGAAGCTCATCTTTGGCTTCATCGATGCCGGCCACATCGGCAAAAGTGACCTTGGTTTCGTTCTGGGCAAAAAGCTTGGCTTTGCTCTTGCTGAAAGACATGACTCCCATACCCGGCCCCATCCTTTTCATGGCGAACCGCCAGATCAGAAAAAAAATGCCGATAGGGATGATCCAGGAAAGAAGGCCGCTCAGGAATTTACTCTCATAACGCCCGGAGTAATTAACCTTGTGTTCATCCAAATCCTTTACCAGATCGGGATCGTTCACCCGAATCGTGGTGAACGCCTGGTCCGGTTTTTTTTCTTTTCCTTTCAACGTTCCGCTGATATTGTCCGGGCTGATGGTCAATTTAACCACGTTTCCCGTGGCTACGTATTGTTTAAATTGACTATAAGGAATCGTCTCCACTTTTTGAGAAAGAAAGTATTGTTGCACGAAGGTAAATAACAGAAAGACGATCAGGAAATACCAGATGCTGAAATGAGCCTTGGGGGGCAAGGCATTCTGCTTTTTCTGGGGGTCCTGAGGGTTGAAGAGAGAACGAAACTTATCTTTTACATTTTCCATACGTTCTTTTATTCCATCAGATGGCATAGTTTCTCCTTCATAATTTTAAAAATTTAACACATCGAAATAACGGTATTAGACTTTTATTAAGGTGAAGATGTAAAGCATTTATCAACTCTACTTAAGCGCCCCTTTAAACGGTCTCAAAAAATAAATTAAGGATTACGATTAGAAATGGTGATAACGGTTGCCCATAGGCGCTAGGTGATCCACCTTATTCCGATGTTCAGTCATCATCCCTTAACCCTACCTCACCAGAAGAACCGGGCATTTGGCACTTCTTACAACACGTTCGGCTACGCTTCCGATAAGATGACTCAATAAGCCTGTTTTCCCGTGGGAGGCAATCACGATCAAGTCTATCTTTTTTTCTTGTTGATCTCTTAATATTTCCTCGTAAGGGGCTCCATCACGGATATCGGTCATGATCTCAATCGATTTTGAATCCGGAAATTTTGCGAGTTGTTCCGTAAGCATTTTTTTGGCCGCAGCGACATTTTCCTTTTCCACCAAATTAACGGTTTGTGGATCAATCTCATAATAGGCCATGTACTGAATAACTGTTCCTACCACATGTAATAGGTAGATCTTGCTTTTGAATTGTTTAGCGATGTCTATTGCGTTTTGCAGTGCCTTGTCCGAATATTCGGAAAAATCGGTTGGTACTAAAATACTTTTGGGTGAAAACATGTTGGGCCTCCTTTAAAAATTTGCAAAACTTTGCTTATGAATAGAAAGAGTATAGAATAAATAAAGAAAGAAGCAAGAAGGAAAACAGGAGAGGAAGGCCAGCGGACGTAAAGGTGTCTTGCCGCCGCCCTTAAATCCATTATTAAAAAGTAGTTACAGGATAAGGTCCATGTCTCAAGAACTGGAAATGATTCTTCGGCTTTTGCTCGCTGCTGCCCTTGGTCTTATTATTGGGTTACAAAGGGAGTGGAAGGGAAAACAGGCTGGTGTCAGGGCGCTGCCACTAATTTCCGTCGGTTCAGCCCTCCTTGCCATAATTTCTGAGATGGGTTTCATTGGCAGTGACCCTTCAAGGATTGCCTCCGGCGTTGTCACCGGCATCGGTTTTCTGGGAGTTGGCGCTATACTGCATCGCCATGGAGGAGTTGAAGGGCTGACCACTGCCGCAGCGATTTGGGCGACAGCCGGCATCGGATTGGCGGTTGGGGCAGGCCTTTACCTGATTGCACTTATTGTGGCCGCCATTACACTGGCAGTTCTTTTCAGCCCTCATATCCCATCATCAAAAAACGTAAAATAATTTTATAAGAAATTCCTTTTTGACGGTAAGAGTATAAAAAAAAGGAAGGTCAAGAAGGGAAACTGGGCGGAAGGCAAAGGGGTGGAAGGCGTCGTCTGAAGAAATGGGACTATGCAGAACCGAATTTACAGGTTACACCTACTACCCTTCAAAAAAGCTGGCCCCAAAAATTAACGATTATTGCTGGAAATATGAGAGAAATGGTTGGACTACTTCGGCCTTGAACTTGAGGTTTCATCACCCTTTTTTGGCCATAGCCGCTCCCTTGCCTTGGGCTAACTTAGAGCTTATCCTATTGTCCAATTTTTGGGGCCCACTTCACTTTCAGGTCGCTCCGGTTTTCATTTGTTTGCCGATACTCCAACACTTGGCGATTTCACCGCCCAACGACCAGTATTTTTTACTATTCATATCAAACAGTAACGGTTTTAATTTGGAAACATCAACAACCTGATCAGAAAGAACCGATTCGTCCGCATAGGTCTGGACGATTTCTCCGATGAAGATATCGTGGGTTGGAAAATCAACAATCCGGTCAAGCCGGCATTCCATGCACACCCGGCATTGTTGTATCATGGGGGCGGTTTTCAGTTCGCCGTAAAATACATCGAATAAAACTGCTTTGTCTGTCTTTTTCCCAGTCATAAGCCCGCAATAGTCCGTTTCGATAACAAGATTTTCCGAAGGAAGACAGACACTGAAGGTTTTATTCTCCTTAATTCCGGCGTTGGTATAGTGAATTTTTCCCATGCCGAGAGAGATATGATGTTGGGTCATAATGCCGATATGGGCAATAGTGATAAAATTGGGCCTTCCGTCGACCATTACACCTACAAGGGTGGTGGGCGTAGGATACAGTGCATTAATAGCTCCAAGTTTTTCTTTCATGATTCCCTTCCTTTCTTTTATGGTTTTGACCGAACGTACAAATAACCTGCATGCAAAGACAATCACGGCTTTGGAAGAGAACCGCTGATCTTGCCCCTTGGCTGCAGGCCGGCTTGATTCGCCCGTTATTCAGCCTGATTTACAGGCCTTCATTCCAGTTTCGTCAGATACGCCTCTCTGGTCAGCCAAAGCTCTTCTATGCGGTACATAGGCCAGTAGTCATGCATCAGAACATGCCTGGCCAGAATGGTGAGGGAGTAGTGCTCATATTCCGGATGGGTTGCTATCTTTTGCCAGGTGATATTTTCTGTGTTTTCAAGCGGCACAAACTCTTCATTCCGGTAATGTATAAACTGTTCGAGTGCCGAGGTCATGTCCATACTACGAGGGAAAACAGGTTTGTCCTTGCCATTGCCGGGAATATAGGGGACAAACTCCGGGTGATCCTCATTTATAAATCGTTTAAAACGCTCTAACAGCATCGGCTGCACTTGGGCCAGGTGGCTGACATGTTCGGCGATCGTCCAGAAGCCTTCGCCCCGTCGCAAGTTCCTTTTGTCTTCCGGAATGGCTTTTACGAATTCAGACAATATGTTGGGTGTTCGTCTCAGGCCTTCCAATAAGTACCGTATGTCCTTCTCGGCCATTTGCTCCTCCTTCCGCACTGCTATTCCAATGGTTCTCCGCATTCAGGGCACTTTTTTGTTTTTTTATTCCTGATTATCATTCCATAATTAAGACAATGGACATCAGTCCCGATCTTACCTCTCTATAAAATAAGTGGGGGAGAGAAACTTTCACCAATTTGTAACGTATTTTTAAGAAACCCCCACCTCTCAATTGAGAAATGGGGTCCAATAGTCTTCTATTGACACTCCCCTGGTAAAGGTTGCCAGCAAGAAAATTTCAATAATTTATACGGGATTACCTATCTGCTTATCAAAAAAAGTCAAGGGATTTTATAAACCTATCTACCTCTCTTCCGGGAAGGAAATGGTAGCGGCCGGGTCCGAGTTGAACGCTGGGTTAGGGCTTGTTGTTTCATTTAATGCCTTGCATCATGGCTTTAAAATGCAGTCTATCCGCGGCCACTGAAAATATTGCAGCTATGGATTTATTTCGGTGAGGACCATTAAACACTATGACCTCGATACTGTCAGCCCCTGCCAAAATCGCTTCTACTACCTTCCGCATATAGCCAATTTTATTTCTGGTAGGGGTACCTGTTCCGAATGTAAAACCATCGTCCACTTCGGCACTCAGCCAACCGTTTAAGGGAACTTGGAAACTGGATCGCTTCTCTCCTTGAATGAGAGTGATCTTCATTAGTTTTTTCGCTCCTACTGGGGCGTCTGGACCTTCAAAGTATCCAAAATCGAATCCTTGGACTTTTGATGCCGGAGAAATGGTAAACTCCAATGAAAGATAGCCTGTTGCAGACTTATCTCTACTGTCCTGTGTACAAATAAATTTTAAACGGGCTATGCAAGGCGTTTCAAAAATCGTTAATTTTTGTTCTGTGGACACCTCCCTGAGGTCATATTGATTAACCGAGTACTTCCAATTATCTTGAGCAGGTGAGGATTGTGGACCGAAAAGCATGATAGCTGCTGCAATAAAGAAGGGTGCTCTGCGAAAAAGTTTTACCATACTAGTGATTCTCCTGATGCAAGATGAGGCGCTACTTCAGAACTCAGTTTCAGTTGGGAGCTCCCAGGGCAACGTTTCGTCTGGTAGTCCTGCCAGGCAGCCAAGCTCAAGTGGACTTGGGCTATACCGGACCGATGATCGATCCAATTCTTATTGCCATTGGAGTACCCGGATAAATGCTTTTCCTATTCTTTTTTATCAGTTGTGTCTTTTTCAATTTCCTTGGGTTTGGATGGTGGCTCTTCTTCTTCTCCTGATATACTTTTTTTAAACTCCTGGATTCCTTTCCCCAGACCTTTCCCAATTTCTGGTAATTTTTTGGCCCCAAAAATAAGCCCAGCGATTATCAAAATAACCAATAAATCTTGATTAATACCGAGCATAACTTACCTGCCTTCCTTCTTACCTTTTTTATGGTAAAAAAATTAATTTAACCTCTTGTTTATCTTCCAATAAATATACTTACCTGCCTTAGTCCTTAACATTGATTACGAATAGTAATATACACCATTTTCAAACTTTTTGGAAATGAGGACTTCGGGAAGAAGTTCTCAAGTTTCCTCGAACATGGCCTCACCTGACCGAATTCAACGAGTACACCTACAAATGTTTTAAGAAAATAGACCGGAAAGTTAACAATTACGGTTTGAAATGTGCAAAAAAGGCCGTTCGTCCACCAAGGGATGTTCCCCAGTTTTGTTTGAAGAAAAGAGCTGTTCTACAGGAACAAAAGACAGCTCGTCGAGCATGTCCAGAAATGGAGGGTGATTAGTTTATTTTACTGCCTCTTTCAGGCCCTTCCCAGCTTTAAATACCGGAACCATCTTTGCGGCTATTTTAATGACCTCACCTGTCTAAGGGTTCCTGCCTTTGCGGGCTTTTCTCTTGCTAACGACAATGTCCCAAGTCCCACAAGTGTTACGGAATCACCTTTTTTGAGTGCTTTCTTGATTGCCCCAAATGCTGCATCTACTGCCAACTCCGCTTCCTTCTTGGTGCACGTTACCTTTGCCACTTCATTGACCAATTGCGCTCTGTTCATTAATCACCTCCTGTTTTTTATTTTAACCCTTCCGTTGAAAATGAGGATAAGAAATAGAACCAACAATGTCAATGTAATAAGTATTAATAATGAAAGGGAAGTGAACCTTGAAGATTATTTTTTACTCCTACACGTCTTCTTCCATGAACTGGATTTGACGTAATGATTACGGGTTGAAAGCTGGGTAGTATATAAAGCATAGACGAAAGCCAACGGGTTTTGAGAAATAGTTTGCTCTTTTGTTATTCATCAAACAGGCCACAAACGTTTTCCTCTGGAGGGGTACCTCTCGCTTCCAAAGAAAACGTAACCTCTTTGTAATCGGGTTTACCCTTTCGGTGTATGGAAATCATAAATCGGAGTGTATCTGTGGAGAATTTTCCTTTTACAGCCAATTGAGTCAAGAGCTCAAGTCCGGTGCGTAAATCAAAAGGTCGGTTACGGTAGGGACGTGGCGAGATCAAGGCATCATAAACGTCACAAATGGCCACCATTTCCACAATAGGGTTGGAGATCGGAACTCCAAAGGGGTATCCGGAGCCGTCCAGCCGCTCGTGATGATCCAGAGCTACCGTGGAGCCTAATAGATCCTTTTCCCCGTGAAAATAAGTGAGCAGGATGGCACCTGCCACCGTGTGATGACGAAGACGTTGAAGTTCTTTCCGGGTTAGTGGGGTCTTCTTTTGCAGAATTTCCATAGGTACATTGATCTTGCCAATATCATGGAGAGGTCCCATGACGGCAAAATGTCGTACCCAATCCGGTAGGCGGATCAGTTCCATCGCCATGTAACCGGTAAGAACAAAGACATGAAGAGAATGCCAGTAGGTATAGGGGTCTTTTTCTTTAAAAAAGTTCAGGCCATCTATTATAAAAGGAGAAAGTTGGGCAATTTTTAACAAATCTTCCAATTGAGTTTTTATTTTAGTATGTAGGAAGAGATCCCGGTATGGCAAATCGGAAATGGCTTTGTTTAAGTCTAACCAGAGGGTTGGAAGTCCCTCAATAGGAATAAAAGGTTTGGGTTGTGGGGCAACCTGGGTAATTTTCCAAAGAAATTGTTTGGAAAACTGAACACCCTCTTGGGCAATTAGATTGCCATTCAGATCCAACACCGGAAAATGAAGAATGCTATTATTTTCTTCCTTGATTGAATCTATTGGGAATGTGAGCTTAGCCATTTTTAATCCCCTCAATTGCTGGCCGCAAAAATTCCTGGTCAGAAGCAGGGTAAAGGTATTTATCCCTTATAAAACAATTATGTTAAGCTATCTTCTACCTTAAGTCTAATTCAATCTCCTTGGAGCATCTTTTACAAGTCCGCATCCATATCCCGGGAACAAAGACTATGTCTGAGACAGAAATGAGCGACCTACACTTGGGACAGATTCCTTTTCTATGTGTTGCCCATATAAAGGCTAAAAATAAAGGACAAAATACAAATTCTATTCCGCCAACAACAAATAAAATGGTTAAAAGCGACATTTATTTTTATTTCTCACTTCCAGAAAATTATATTTCAAACAAAGATACCATGAATAATCACACGTTACATTTTCTAAAAAATTTCAAGTATTAAATCTGACAGAATAAAAAAACCCAAGTTCTCTTTTAAGAAATGGGGTCTATCATTCTTCTATTGGAACTCCTTTAATTAGGGTTACCAACAAGAAAGCCTGGTTAATGTATATAGAACTCCTATCCCTTACTAGGTAAAAAGTCAATGAAATTTGACTCATTTTCGTTGATTACCATTTGAACTCTTGCGTTTTTTCTAAAAAGGAAATTTGCGGAAGAATTCTCTATTTGCGACGATCTATCTTTTCGGCTTCTTCCCCGAGACATGGGCTCTGATCTTGCTTTCCTTCATTCTCTTTGCCATCCGTCCTGCAGGGGCAAAGAGGTCTCCTGCAAGACGAATTTCTACAATTCTCCTAGTTAGGAAGCTTATAACACTCTTGAAATCTCCAGGTTCAATTTTACCATGAATTTTTGCTGCCCCTATAGCGTTCCGGGTCATCCCAGCAAGATCTGCAATATCCTTTATATTATATTTATATTCTACCTTCGGTTTATATGGTTTTTTCGATACTCTTCTCGTCATTCTTACCTCCTATAGATATTACTTCATCAGCGATGGTGTTCATTAGAGCGGCATCTACCATTTAGCCTAATATAATGAAGATTTTCAAGAATAATCTTCCCTATTGCAATAGGATTGTCAATGTGCATCTTTCAGGAAGAAGTCTTCAAGTTTCCTCGAACATGGCCTCATCGCACTGAATTCAAATGTTACACCTACAACTATTCTAAAGAGGTCGTTCCGAAAATTAACGATTACCGTTTGAAATGTGCATAAAAAAGGCAGAGCCAAATGACGCTGCCTTTGCATTGTTAAATTGGGAACAAAAAACAGTTAAACTCGCCCAATAAGTCTCATTGTCAATTCAATTTCCGATCGCCTACCACGGCTTTGAAAACTGAAAGATTCCTGCTGCCTTTTGGGCATTTTCCGGCAGTGAGCTGATCGCTTTATTAAAAGCAGCGGCGACCCCTTCTATGGTCAGTTCCTCGTTCATCATCATTATATTCGCCTGATTGAAAGAGGCGTTGAAGACCAGCGCCTTGGGCGCCCCCTGATCGTTGGACCATTTCTTCCATTCCGGCAAGGGTGCCACCCCGGATAGATTGTTCGGATTACCTGTCCAAGCGAAAGACTGGAGATACTTCATCATGGCGCGCTGAAGCTCCTTCCGGCCGGCCTCATTGGCGGGGACGAAGGAATAGCCGAAGAGGCCCTTTTCGGCCCCAAAAAAGAAGGCGATCTCGGCAGAGTGACCGGCACCGTATATAAAATCGAAGGGAGACGGCCCAGAACCGATTCCCCCCCACTTAAAGAGGTACGCATACACGTTGTCCTGGACCTTGACCAGTTCATGGGCCACTGTGTCCACATACTTGGCCGTCCAGTTTCGGCTGCCATAATACCCTGAGATTTCGTAGAGATCTTTATCGGCCGGAGTAGGCAACACATCGTTGAGGGCAAAGACCCCTCCACCCGGCTTCGGCTTCCCTTTAAGCGCATCGAGCAAGTTGAACCAGGTGTATGGACCGGAAGGCACCCCAAGAGGTTTGACGACTGGAGAATATAGGGGCATAAAAGCCTTGCTCTCGTATTCGTTGCTCCCCAGAATAATCGGCACTATATTATGTTTACCCGCCTTAATGGTGGGTATCCAGCCTCCCGTGGGGATAACCGTTCCATCTTCGACGGCGGGGAAAGACGGCACAGGCCCATATTTGATGAGGGCCAGAAAGAATGTCCCGCCATCGATCGCCTTCAGATAGGCCTTCAAGGTCCCTTTTGTTTCCATGGTTGTACGACGCTCCGTGGCCGTGCCCGCATCGACGTTTTCTTTGTACCTGATGACCTTCTCAATATAATCATTGGCCGATTTGCGCGCAGACGCTGTCGTTACAGTAGCCATCCCGCCACTTTGAGACATGGCCCGATGGAACAGACCCTTGCCGAGAGGAGACACGACCATGTTCATCACATTGTGTCCACCAGCAGACTCCCCGGTAATGGTTACCTTGCGGGGGTCGCCGCCGAAGGACTGGATGTTTTTCTGAATCCATTTCAGGGCCTGGGCATGATCAAGCGTTCCAAAGTTCCCCGAGCCGGCAAGCTGGTCCGCGCCACCCGTCTGGGCCGCGGGGTGGAAGAACCATCCCAGGGGACCAAGCCGATACTGGACGGTGACTACGACGACGTCCGACCGTTTTGCCAGGACCTTACCATCATAGTCCCTGGCAGAACCGAAATTGTTAGAGCCCCCGTGAATAAAAACATATACCGGGAGTAGACCCGGGTGTGCGGGATATTCCGGACGGTATATGTCGACATACAGGCAGTCCTCGCTACTATCCGGGTCCACTACTCCAGTGCGAATCCATTCATCCGTTGTTAAGAGTTGTGTGCACTTTTTGGCTGGCTTTGTCGCCTCGTGAACGCCGTTCCAAGGCACGGGGTCCTTAGGGGGCGCCCAACGCAGAAGGTCTACCGGGGCACTGGCGTAGGGAACGCCTTTCCAGATAATGGTTTCTTGGTCTACATACCCTTTGAGTTGACCATAGGCTGTATTGACCGTTGGGTCAAAAGCAGGCTTGCTCGTGGTTTGGACACCCGCACAACCAGCGAAAATTAAGATACATGCCATGGCAAAAACGGTTCTGCGTTGCAAAACATTACATATGAAATTTTTCATTGAATCTGTCTCCTTCTGTTTTTTCTGTAAGGGCGGGAATAAAACCCACACTTCATTTAGTTGCGTTTCCAATCCATTATTCGCCTTAGTCACCAATGTTATTCCAACCGTTACCTACAAAAAGGCTATAGGAAATAAAAAACCCCGCCTCTCTATTGAGAAATGGGGTCTATTATTCTTCCCTCGACACTCCCTTGGTAAAAGGTTGCCAATAAAAAACTTTTTTAAATTGCTTTAGATTTCCTATCCCTTAATCGGTAAAAAGTCAATGAAATTTGACTCATTTTCGTTGATTACCATTTGAACTCTTGCGTTTTTTCAAAGATGGAGTTTTGAAGAGTACAGGAAGAACTCCTTAATCTCACATAAAAGTTTTTTGCTCGTTACTTACATTCTATTTTTCAATTAAAAATTACAAACTACTCGAAGCTTTTACTTCCCATTCTTTTCCCACGATTGGGTTGTTTTTACAGATAGGCGCATCCGGAGCTAATTTACGCTCGAATGCCGGTGCGGAACAGTTGATATTACAAGACTCGCACGTCACCACATCTTTAAACCGATTTTCCTTTACTTTTAAAGGCCAGTAAGGGTCGGCTATTAATTGTCTACCGATGGCCACCATATCCGCCTGTCCTTTTTTCAGAATTGATTCCGCTACCTCGGGGTTGTTGATTTTACCCACGGCAATCACCGGTATTTTAACCACTTTTTTAATCGGTTCCGCGAGATAGACAAATGTACCCATCGGGTAATGTTTGGTGGGGGTGACAGGATTCGGGCCCCAGCCGCCAGTAGAAATATCCAGGCAATCCACTCCGGCTTTTTCTAATTCCTGAGCGTATATCAAACTATCCTGATGTATTTGGCCGTTTTCTTCCAAAGCCCCTAGTCGAAACAAAATGGGGAAATCCGGACCCACAAAAGCCCGCATGGCTTGGACGATGTCTACTCCCATTTTCATTCTGCCGGTTAAATCGCCGCCGAACTGGTCAGTGCGCTGATTGGTCGCCGCGTTGGAAAATTGTGCCAGTAAGTATCTATGGGCCCCGTGGATTTCCACGCAGTCAAACCCGGCGTCACGCACGTTACGGGCACCTTTGGCAAAGCGGTAAATGATGGCATCGATTTCGGGAAGGGTCAAAGCCCGCATATCCTCCACTGCAGATGGCGCAATGCGTTCTCCGCTATCCGGATATATTTCTTTGCCGGCAGCTTGCACCCCTTTACCTTGTGGAAAGCGGTTCGCCTGCCATAATTGCACCCCGATTTTGCCGCCGGCGGCGTGAACCTCACCGCTAAAAACACGCAGCCTTTTGATAAAATCGTTCAGGCCTTCGGTGCCGCCCCAGAGGTCCTCGCAGGCAAAGTTGTCGATTGCGGTATTGGCAGTTAGAATAAGACCGGCGCCCCCTTTGGCGCGCTCGCTGTAAAAAGCTCGAGCCCGCCGGCTATTCATGCCCATATTCAATTGAATGGCCGGATAGACAATGCGGTTCGGTACGACCATACCGCGGATAGTAATCGGTTCGAATAATTTCATCGAGGGTTCCTTTCGTATTGCTGACTAGAGACAATATTACTAGGTTGAGAGGATGAGTAGGTGAAGAAAAGCCCAACCTAATAAATTTTTGAATTAACCCCGCCCAATTTCAATTGGGTTTTGCATTTGTTTTAAGTTAGTAAAACTTCGCCATCTTATCCAGAGGCTCTCTTGTCGTGCGCAGTTTATTGACCGGCGCGTCCCAGTCGGGATAGCCGATGGCTATTCCCAGAACCATCAATTTAGAGGCAGGGAGATTCAGTTTTTCCCGCAAAAGATCGGGATATAAAACGGGCTGGATGGCCGGGATGGTGCCGAGACCGTTTTCGGTCGCGAGCAGAAGGATAGTTTGTGTTATGGCGCCGCAATCAAAGGCAGGCCAGATATTGATCTGGTCATCGATATAGAAGAAGCCGCGGTCGATCATCACATAAATGCAGCTTGGCGCACCCCACAGTTTGGCCCCTTGGATGCCCCATTGCGTCCGCGCTTGTTTGTCTTCCCTGGCAATGCCCATCATATCGAGAGCGCCAGCCATGACGGCAGCGCGCCTTGACGCATAGGGCTCCGGATATTGGATAACCCCGGGCAAATCTACGGTGGGTCTGCCCGTGTTTTCAATGACGGCCTTTTTGATTTCTTCCAGCTTAGTGCCGCTGACAAGGGCCAGTTCCCATGGCTGGCTGTTTGATGCTGAAGGAGCGTGCAGAGCCCCCTCAACGATTTTCTTTAATGTCTCAGCCGGCACTGGATCGCACTTAAAAGCCCGAATAGATTTTCTCTTATTGACCGCTTCCAAAACGTCCATATTGATTTCTCCATTCAATAAATAATTTATTTGATAAGTTTGACAACGATTTGCTTTTTATTGGAAAGAATATAGGACAAGAAAAAAACCGGGTCAAGAAGAAAAACAGGGCGGAAGGTAAGGGACAAAGGGGTCTTCTGGAGAAAATGGGATCTTGCAGACCTGGATTTTATAAATTGCTTATCGACGATTACGGTTTGAAGTCTTGTCTTTTATTTGAAATGGAATTTTGAAGAGTTCAGGAAGAACTGCTTTGGAAAGAAGCAAAGAAAGAATTTCGGATCGATTTTGCATTTTATTTCTGAAAATCAGCCCTTAATTCACCGGATATAACCAATCTTTGAATCGGACATCCTTTCCTCTGACGATATCGTCGATCAGCGCCGTCACCTTTTGGGTCACTGGTCCCGGTACGTTGGGCAGCACCCTGTCTTCGATTTGCCTTATGGGCAAAACTTTTAGTGGGCTGCAGGAAAAAAACATTTCTTCAGCCTCGTAAAGCAACTCGGGATCCAGCCGACCTTCAAACATTTGGAGCCCGGTGATTTCAGCTGCCTCAAGGATAGACATGCGGGTGATGCTTGCCAGCACCGTTCCTAATGTCGGTGTCATAAGCTGACCGGCTTTGACCAGAAAGATAGATTCAGTTGCGCCTTCGGCAATAAAACCCTGAGTATCGAGCATAATGGCGTGCTCAAGTCCGCGTTTGCCGCAATCAATTCGAGCAACCATGCCGTTGAGATAATTGGCGGCTGCCTTAGCACGCACTGGAACTGTTTGAGGGTCAAGCTTACGCCATTTACTTATTCCGGCGGTTGTTGACAGTACCGTTGGAAACCCTCCTCTTAAATCCAGAGCTAGATCGAGGGCAAAGATGGAGACATCCAGTGGTTTGTGGGGGGGAATGACTTCAACGGAAAACTGAGAATAGTAGCATATGATCTTTATAATGCCCTGGTTGAGTTGGTTGCGTTTAACCGTTCCCGCCACTGCCTCGCAAAATTCCACCGGGGATATGGGAAGCTTCATATCCAGAAGTTCCGCGGTTTTAAAAAGGCGATCGATGTGCTCCTTGAGTCGAAAAATAACTGGCCCGGAATCAGTAGAATGGAAGCTAATCACTTCAAAGATGGCCGATCCCCTGCCAAAGCTGTGACACATAATGTGGACCGTGGCCTGCTGCCAGGCAACAAATTCCCCATTCATATAAACGATACTTTTTTCAAACATTTTCTCTCCCTTCCCTTTAAAAGCACTAAGGAAAAAATTTGAATTTAAACGGGTTTATGGACCAGCCATACCAATTCTGCTAAAAAATTTCAAACCATCAAAATTTATCCAAAAGTTGCATAAAAAATAGGGGTTTTACTTTTGACTATTTAACTAATATAGCTATTTAGATTTCCTCGAATTACACCTACAACTCTTCTAAAGTGATCACTTCGAAAATTAACGATTACCGTTTGAAATGTGCAAAATAAAGTCAGAATTATTATTGGTCAGCCGAGCCCATTTCCGATTGGGTTTTGCATTTTCATCCGATTCTATTTCTATAAGACAAGGATTAAGTCTCCAGATGAGTTCCTTTAATTTCCCAGCAGTAACATCAACCAGGGCATGTTATCCGGCATCGGTTTGAAACCCACCAGACGGCTTGAAAACTTCCACTCACCCACCCAAAGTCTTTTGCCATCAAAGGCCAGGGTGGCCGGCCAGAAAAGTCGATTTTGGGCTATGCTTTCAGTCTGGCCCTGAAAAAGGTCCGGTTGGCCGAGAACCGCATCGGGGTCTTTTCCGGCAATGGCGGCGTCTATGGATCTCCAGCAAAGTACCCGCCCGGCCGTAGTATCGGAGATGAAGAGGTGGTTGTTTGCGACTAAACAGCCCGTCGGCCCGGGTGGAGAAGCAAAACTGTATGATGCCCCGGGCGCGGGTAGCTCGGCAACGGGCGTTGCGATCGAGGACAGGGTGCTCACCCGGTAGATTTTGAGCGTCCATCTTGACCCATCGAGCCCTACCAGATACTTACCATCGCTACTGATTCTTCCTATTTGGGGTACATTTAGGGAAAAAAGAGGTGGCGTGCCAGCATCGGGCAGGGCATTCCAGACATATATCTTTCCTGCCCCTTGGTCGGCCAGATAGAGATATTTATCATCCAGAGCCACTCCCTGAATATTCTGAAAGCTCGCTGTGCCGATGCTGCCAGAGAAGGTCAGGTCAGCGTTCGCCTTGGGAGGCAGGCTCTTCCAGACAAGTACTTGCTGCTGGGTGCCATATAGCCCTGCCGCAACGAATGTGTTGCCAGAGAGGGCACTGACATTAAGTTGCAGGTTCCCTGTGTCATAGATAGCATCCGGTTTGACGCTGCTCTGTGTAGGTAGGGAATTCCAGACATTGAGCTTAAAATCAATACCGGCGATAACATAAAGTCCGGACCCGTCTGTTGCCGGCCAGGGGTTGTTCATGAAGCTTGCTGCCTTGTAAGTATTCGTATTGATATCAGGAGAGCCAATCGCAAAATCGGGACATTGAGCAGTACTGGTGGGCAGAGAATTATAACCCACCACTTTATTCCCATCGGGGAGGGAGACATAAACCTGGCCTGTGGGGGCTATCACCATACCTGTACCGTCTCCGTCGTGGAAATGATAGCCGAACGAGAAGCAGCCCTCATCCACGTCTCGTATCACATATCCTCCTACAAAAAGATTGGGTTGTTGACCGTCACTGGAGGGAAGGGAATTCCAAATGGAGATGCCTGGTGGTGTAAAGGCCACGAACTTGCCACCCGCTATGGACTGGCCGCCCCACATTAACCATCCGGCCCAACCGGGGTTGTGCATTTTAAAATCATAAGGCTGATCAGACGTGCTTGGAAAGGACTTCCAGACAAAGCTGGCACTTTCTTGACCACTTGCAACATTGGCATTATGATCACCGATGACGAGATAGGTGCTGCCGTCGGTCCCGATAGTCCGCGGTGTTCCGAAGGAACTCACACCCGTTGTCGGGTTCTTGCCGGTGAGAATGATATCGGGTGCCTTATCCGTGGTGGGAAATGTGTTCCAGATAAATACCTCAGAAGCCTGGGTTGCGCAGACGATGAGCTTGGTGCCGTTGGTCCATACGGCCCAGGGCCATGCCCCGCTGAATCCCCGTGATGGGTCAACGGCCGGGAGACTGATGTAAAAATCGGCGGCCTTGGCGTTGGTGGTGGGAAAGATATTCCAGATCAGGATTCTGTTGTTGTAAGTGTCCGCAACGACTACTTTACTGCCGGCAGCCGATACCCCCACCGGCCAATTAAGACGGTTGAGGTCTGTTCCAGGATTATTAGTAGTCAGATTATCCTGGCCAAGTACCAGATCAGGAGGAACATTGCCCGTCGGAAGGCTGTTCCAGATGAGGATCCGGTTGTTTCTGGTATCGGCCAGCAACAGGTGGGTCCCATCAGCGGTGATGTTCATCGGATGGTTAAATAGCAGACCGTCGCCCGGGGTACTCAGGTAGCCCGCGTTATTGAATCCAGGGGAGCTTAATACCATATCGGCCTTTTGACCGCTAATAAACCAGGCATAACCAAAATTCCATAAAGAGAAAATACAGCAGGATATCACTACGACCGTGATGGTCATTCTTAAAAACCATATTCTTCTCATGTGTTAATACCTCCTTGTTACTTATGGTTGCAGTCCTTAAAAGGCTAAAAACAAATAAACCCTACCTCTCTATTGAGAAATGGGGTTTAATCTTCTTCCATTGGAACCCCTTAGTTAGAGGATCACCGAAAAAACTCAGAAAATTTATTTTAAAATTTATAGTCCATTTTTACCATAA
>JBEKPQ010000086.1:0-17656 GCA_049520575.1 Thermodesulfobacteriota bacterium
CTTGAACGGTGTGGTGAAAAATATTTTTAAAGCTTTAACAACCTCTGGGGAAAAATATCCTTTTTCACTAAGGAGTTTGTATATCACAGCGTAATTTTTAACGGGGTTTTTCAACAGACCCAGGTTCCCTATTTTTCTCTGGAAGAGGAGGGTCGTGATGAGTAAAATCATTGAAAGTGAGTCTGATCTTGATAAGATGTTGAGCGAGAGCCCGCGCCTATTGGTTCTTTTTTATGCTTCGTGGTGTCCCCACTCACGAAGGTTTCTGCCGATTTTCGAAAAATATGCCGAGGATAATGAAAATAATTTGTGTCGTGTTTTAACGGATGAAATTGAAAGTTGCGCAGAAAACTATTCTATCGATGCAGTACCAACGGTGATTTTATTTAAGAATGGTAAGATTGCAAAACGGTTGGATGGGATTATTGGAAGAGGATTGAATGAAAAACAATTGGTGGAAATGATGGATTCGTTAAAGATTGCAGAAGACCTAAAGTAATAATATTTTTTTGTAAAAAGAGGAGTCGAAATGAGGCCTATTTTGACCTTTTTTAGGCCAAAAGCCGATGTTTAAGAATTTAAAAGGAAATCTTTTTGGAGTCAAAAAAGCGGGGATAGGGACTGAAAACGACTGCATCTGGAATACTAAGATTGAGTAATTAAAAACCTTAGCGTGGCCCGATCCCATTTTATCAGAATAAACAGGATGTTTTAAATGCGAGACCCAAAAAAATAAGATTTTCAAAACCCCCTAGAGATGATACCTGATCCATACGATGGAAAGACTTTTATCCTCCCAGCAACACCCTGTACAGATGAGAGGAGGAAATTTTTTAAGAG
Organism: Thermodesulfobacteriota bacterium; assembly: GCA_049520575.1. Taxonomy (GTDB): domain Bacteria; phylum Desulfobacterota; class RBG-13-43-22; order RBG-13-43-22; family RBG-13-43-22; genus RBG-13-43-22. Next base: position 841 of record JBEKPQ010000086.1, read on the forward strand.
GATGAACGAGATACTAGGCTTTCTATTCGTCACTTGCCTATGTTACAGTGAATACAGAAATCACTTTGAAAAACTCGTTCCTAAGTTACCTTTCAAAGAAAACACGCCTATTAAAATTGAATTGAAGGCATCGAAATCGGTCATGATGCCAGCGGGACGAGTTCTTAACTTTACGAAAGAGAGGCTTGATATCCTCGCACGGCAAATATTTGTAATGATTTATGGCTCTTTTGAAACTTATCTATATCAGCTTTTTGATAGGTCTTACTCGGAGGTGGGTACTACTAAAGACCTCATAGAAATGTCCCTTGATATACTTATGAGAAGACGATGGGATGGAAAGTTCAGCAAAATGGCACACGTTTTTGGTTTTGAATACAGGGCAAGTCATTTAATCGATCATTTCTCGAATCTTGAAATGAATTTTAACGGGAAAATTTATAGGAATCCATTGGATTTTTTAGATGATCTAGTGCAAATTCGGCACAAGATTGTACACACATCGAGCATATTGGAAAAACATCAACTCATTTTCTTAGATATAAATATTATCTCTGAGTTCTTCTTTTTCTTATATCACCTTACTGAATATATTGATGATCTTTTTGCGAAACGTTTTGGATATGTTCGACTAAAATTAAATCCGGCAGAAGCATAACAACCAAATCGGGGCCAAAGGGCACCAAGGGGGGGCAGACCAAACAAGGGGATTCAAATCTCATTGATTTCCATATAAATGAGGAGGGAAAAGAAGCTTCAAAGCAGAATACCGAGGCCGCGAGCCGATCGATATTTCATTTCGAATCAGGTCTGAAAAGGTTGGTCTGGTCCGACCCTCCAATTATCTTATCAAAATGTTGTAATGATCGTGCGCTCTTTTTAATTTTAGTTTTAGAAATTTTCCTCAGGATTTTTTTGATGATGGACCGCTGTAGAAAAATCACCCCAATCCGAATAAATCAGACCTAAAGCGCACCCCTTCATTTAAATGAGTTTATCCAGGTCGATATTTCTTTTAATATAGGATTCAAAATTTTTTAGCTCAGGAGTGTATCTTTCATTCATTAATGGAGAGGACATGATAAAATCCGCGGATGCCCGGTTGCAGGCTATCGGCACATTGTAAAGGACGGCAATCCGCAATAACGCCTTCACGTCGACATCATGAGGATGAGGCTGCATCGGATCCCATAGAAATATGACCAGATCAACTTGGCCTTCCGTAATCATTGCACCCAACTGCTGGTCCCCGCCCAGCGGACCTGATTTCAATTTTTTTATGTGATAATCAACCGGTTCCCCCTCCAGTTTTGATTTAATAGCTTCCTCAATCATTTTTCCTGTTGTCCCGGTACAAATCAGCTTGTGTTTTATTAAGGACCGGTAATTATATTCAAACCATTCGATCAAATCCCTTTTACGGTTATCATGTGCGACGAGCGCGATATTTTTTATTTCTTCCATATGCCCTCCTTAATAATATTCTTGTCTCAAAAAAGTATACAACGGAAAGAGAATAGTGGTCAAGGAGAAATAATTTTTGTGTGCAAGGGGAAAGGGGAACTCCAGTCAACAAAATAATTGCTTTCAATTGTCATATCGAGACGATATAATAAAAACTTCGGTGGATATGACTTATTTGGAGGTGGACTGATTTGTCACATTTGCTGATCATTAGAGGAAGTAACTCTGGGATAAACGCAGCCTTTCGGGCCAGGGAAATGGATTATTCAATGGATATCGGTGCGAAACGGGGGGTCGGACCCAATGCCATTAACTTAAGAGGAAAACCCTGTATAATCCAGGGGCAGACGGGGCGGCGGACCAAACCAGGAGATTAAAATCTCAATGAACTCCATAAAAAATAAGGGGTGAAAAGAAGCTTCTAAGCAGAACATCGATGCCGCGAGCTAACCGATATTTCATTTCGAATCAAATCTGAATAGGTTGGTCTGGACCGATCCTCAAAATGACTATTCATTACGCAACTGGGAGCAGGGCGATAAAAAGGGTTTCAGGGATTAAATAGTTACAAGACCAGACGAAGAGGGCTTCTTTCATGGACCGGGGTTTCCAACACCAAGGAGGAAAAGTGATGAAATGGACAAAAAAGCATCTGCAATAGTTATAACGATTCTTTTTGCGGGATTTTTCATAACACTGGTGAGATGTTCAACCCGATCATTTGATAATTTAAATCAGCAAATGCAATACCTGGTTTCCGGAATGGTAGAGAAAAACAAGTCGGTCAAGAACTGCGTTCTGTCGGTGACCAAGGGGGATGGCTCCTTCTCCTGGTCGGGCGCAGCGGGGATTGCCAGCCAAAACGGTCAGGTGCCTATGACCAAAGATACTCCTGTTTTTATTGCCAGTATCACCAAGCTATATACCGCTACGGTCATCATGCGATTGTATGAAAAGGGAGCCATCTCTTTAGATGATCCAATGTCAAAATACCTTCCAAAAGGGGTTATTCGAGGTATTCATGTCTATAAGGGTAGGGATTATTCCCATGAAATTACCATAAAACAATTATTGTCGCACAGTTCAGGGATAGCAGATTACTATTCCGAGAAACCAAAAGGAGGAAAAAACCTTTTTGAAATATTTCTGGAAAAGCCGGAACGGTCTTGGACGGTGGATGAGACTATCGAAAGGGCTCGCCGCGACCTGAAACCTAATTTTGCACCAGGTACAGGTACATCCTATTCGGATACCAATTTTGCGTTATTAGGAAAAGTCATTGAGATCATAACCGGAAAGCCGCTTCACATCGCTTACGAGGATTTTATTTTTCGTCCCCTGAACCTCAAGCATACTTGGTTGATCGGCCGTTCAAAACCTCAGGTTCCTCCAGCCGCTGCTACGGCGGATGTATTTTATAAAGATATCAACATAACCAAAATCCGTTCGAATGGGTCCTATTGGGCTGATGGTGGGATTGTTTCAACAGCGGAAGAAATGATCATTTTCCTGAAGGCCCTGAAAGAAGGGAGAATAGTCAGTGAAGACACACTGAAATTGATGCACAACTGGCATAAATTGCAATTTCCGTTTCAATATGGGTTCGGAACGAGGTACTTCAAACTCCCACCATTTATTTCTAAGGTAATGAAGGTATCGCCTTTATGGGGTCATTCGGGTTCTACCGGCTCATTCCTTTATTATTCCGAAGACCAGGATCTTTATATGGCCGGGTCTATCGATCAGGTCGATGCAAAAATTAAGCCGTTTATACTGATGATAAGGGTGATGAAGGCTATTCAAACGAAAAAGTAAGTTTAACAATCGTAAAACGCAAACTAAAATCGATATTAACCCTAGAGATTTTAAGTTAGACAGAAAATAAAGAGAAGTTTTCCAAGCAGAAAGATTAAAAGAATCGGGGGCTGTCATGAAAGAGAAGAGAGGAGAGCATCCTTTCGGCAATGCTGTATAGTTGCCGTTGCTTGGGTTGTTTCTGATCGTATGGGTAGGAGATTCGTTTTTCCTTCACTGGTCGACCTTCTTATCCAATTGGGTCCCGTAGCCGATCCGTATGACGATGTTGGGTTTGGCACTCTTGATTACGATGACCCTTTTATGGAAAGGACACTGGGTCGTCAGCGGAAAGGAATGACCCAATCACGTGGTCGATACTGGTGCTTTTTACTATGTGCGACATCCCATATATCTGGCAGCTCTCCTGGCTTATATCGGGACAACGCTTTCTTCGATGTCTCTTTTTTCCTTTGGATTATTGATTCCAATCTTTGTCTTTTACAATTACATCGCCAACTATGAAGAGAAACTTTTGGAAGCGAGATTTGGATACGCATACTTGGAATATAAAAGGAGGACCGGCAAGTGGCTACCGAGGGTAAGGCGACGAGGTTGAAAAAGAAAGGTTGAACTTTGAGCAGGAAAAATTTCAGGAATTGTATGATTATAAGATACCCTAACTTCGATTCATTTTTGATGATCTCCCTGATTTTTACTTTTTAATACTGAGATAGTGGTGCCAGAAGATCCGTGCGGCCACGGCTCTCCATGGTTCCCAAGCCAGGCTCAGGTCTTCCAATTCTTTTGATGAAGGACGGGTTTCAAGTCTCTTGACACTTTGAACTGCTGCCGCCAAGGCGAGATCTCCTAGGGGCCAGATATTCGGACGGCGTAAGGCCATTAGGAGATAGATGTCCGCCGTCCATCTGCCGATTCCGGTTATTTTAATCAACTCGGCGCGCGCCTGGTCATCTTCCATCGTCTTGAGCCCTTCCAGATCCAGGAAACCCTTCCTAATGGAATCGGCCAGGAGGGCGCAGTAATAGGCCTTCTGACGACTGAACCCCATTTGTCTTAGCATTTTTCCATCGAGTTTTAGAAAATTTTCCGGCGTCAACACAGGAACGCTTTGCAGAAGACGATGGAAGGCCGCCCTGGCTGAGGATAAGGAAACCTGCTGCTCGAGGATGATCTGCACCAGCGTCGGAAAACCGGGTTTGCGTTTCCACAGGGGCGGAGGTCCAAAGGTTGACAGGACAGCACCAAGATCAGTATCCCGGTTTTTGAGGATATGAAGCGCTTGGTGAAAAACAGGCCTGGTAAGTACCCTATTTTTTCCCGATAGGAACTGGGATTGGCATTTGACCTTTTTGTCTGGTGCTTTTGGTTTACGTGTTCCCAAATCCAATGCCCGATTACGAGCGTTCACTGTCCAATGTTGCCATTTGGTCGGGTGAATATCTTTCACCGGCTACCGCCTCGGCCGGTATGGCAAAATCTATCCCGGACAGGTCTTCATAGGTAAGTTTCAAATCGATAGCCCCCAGGGCTTCCCGAAGACTTTCGCGTCGCCGGGCACCAACCAGGGGCACTACCTCCTCACCCCTTGAGAGGACCCAGGCAATTGCGGCCTGGGCGACACTTATCCCTTTTTGATCTGCAAACGAGGCCAGCGCTTCGACCAGCATTAAATTGTGCTTCAAGTTATCTTCTCTAAAACGGGGCAGGAAGGTACGGAAGCCGGACTGTGATTGGCCCTTAAGTGCCCCGGAACTAATAAGGCCGCGTGACAGTACTCCGTAGGCGGTCAGTCCAATGTGAAGCTCGCACAAGGTCGGGAAGATCTCCTTTTCCACCGATCGGCTCATCAGAGAATATTCGATTTGGAGATCGGATACCGGGTGAACCCTATGGGCGCGGCGGATGGTTTGTCCTGAGGCTTCGCTCAAACCGAGCCAGCGGACATAGCCGGCCTTGATAAGGTCAGCGACAGCCCCCACTGTTTCTTCGATCGGGACATTCGGATCAACTCGCGACGGCCGATAGATATCGATGCGATCGGTCCCGAGACGCTTGAGACTGTAACCGGCGAAGTTCTTGACCGCTTGAGGCCTTCCATCGAAGCCGAGAAAGGCCCCGTCGGGACTGCGAAGGGCACCGAATTTTACACTCAGCAAAACCCGGTCGCGGTTTCGTCCTCGAAGGGCTTCTCGAATCAGCATTTCGTTCCGGCCGGCTCCGTAGAAATCTCCGGTGTCAAGTAAGGTAATCCCGGCCTCCAGGGCCTCAAGAATGGTCGCCAGGCTCTCCTTTTCATCCGCCGGTCCATAGAAATCAGACATACCCATACATCCGAGGCCGATGGCCGAGACCTCAGGTCCAAAGTCGCCTAGTCGCCGAAGCTTCATTTGCCTTTCCTTTCAGAGTCTATATCCATCTAAAGGATGTCGGTTGATTTTAGCCTTTCCCCTTCCTATCTGATACATTCCGTGACCTCGCCGACCGGTTTGCGGCTTCTCGGCCTTGGTTGATCATCGGGATAGCCCACAGGGATGAAGGTGACTATCTCCCATTCCGGCTTTACATTGAGGATTTTCTGAATGGCACCGGCTGCCTGGATAGGACCGGTCATCCAGGTGGCGCCGAGTCCCATCTGATGGAGTATGAGTAAAAGATAAGCGACCCCCGCCGAGGTGGATTGTATCCTGCTGTCCGCCACGTTGCGCCATCCCCGCATCTCCTTCGCTTTGGGGTCTACCTTCTCCCGCCTTTCCAAAAGCCGGTCGGCAATGGATTGATAGCGCGAGGAGGCAACGGCAATGGCCGCCGGAGCGCTCCTGAAGAACGTGCTAAACCGGCTGAAGTTTTTGAACGTATCACCGATTTCATCGGCTTCGGGCCAGGAGGCCATAAGATCGACACTTGACTGTACAGCGTCGGCAATGGCCTTGATGGTTTTCTTGTCCGTGATGATGTAAAAATACCAGTTTTGAATATTACCGCCGTTAGGTGCCCAGGTGGCAAGCTCAACGGCTTTCAAAAGCATATTTCCTGAAACCGGTTTTTCCTGCCAACGCCGAATGGATTTTCGGGTTTTGATAAGGTCTTCGAGTTCTTTAAATTCCATTGGCTCTCCTCCAGGTAATGAAAATTAGTTTTCTCTGGCCACTTCCCGCTGCCGTTGATAGGTTTTGCTTCGATCAGTTTTTGACCTCATGTTTTAATTGTACACAATTCCTATTTTCCAGTAAAGAGAGAATGATTTAAAAACTAAAAAAGCAAGGTATGTCTTTATTGTTAAAGTCCAACAGGAAAAAGGGAGGTACTCGTTATCTAAGGGTAACTTGAGGAAGCTAAAAATTAATTCATAAAAATGCATAACCAAAATAGAAGCCATAAAAAATTGGTAGTTGAGACGCTCAATAAATGATAAAGTATCAAAAAGATGAAGATGAGTGAATATTATCCTTTTTCCGTTGTGCCGAATCGGTTCCTGCTTTTTGCGGTAGAGGTCAGCTGGGAAAAAAGGGGATAATAAAAAGGATGATCTTATGAAGAAACAACTTGGCCCTTCGGATGCCATTTTTCCCGTACCGGCGGCCTTAATCGTGAGCGGAATAAAGGAAGAGGCCAATATTATTACCTTGGCCTGGATAGGGATAGCCAGCTCGACTCCGCCGACCATCGGCATTTCCATTCGGAAAACAAGATATTCTTTGGGACTGATACGAAAGACAGGAGAATTTTCAGTTAATTTTCCAAGTGCCTCCCTATTTAAAGAAGTTGATTATTGCGGGTTGACTACCGGGCGGAAAAGAAATAAATTCAAGGATACGGGTTTGACCCCTATAAAAGCGAAAAGAATCAGACCGCCGATTATTAAAGAATGTCCCTATAATATGGAATGCAGAGTTTCCCAGGAAATAATCATTGGTGATTACGTTCATATCTTGGCGGAAATCGTTGAATCTCATGTTGATGAGGACAAGGCGGATATGTCCAAACGTGCCGGTTTTGACATTTTGAAAATTAATCCTCTGATTTATTGTGCCGAAGCTCGTGAGTATTGGACTATGGGGCATCTGCTTGGCTATGGTTTTAATGCGGGAAAGGAAATAAAGAAAAAGTTAAAAAAAACGTAACACGTTAGACTTCTGAAAAAAATATTGTCTGACAGGATTAACAGGATTTACATGTTCTTTGCTCAGGCTTCGAGGGATCCTGAGCAACCTTGATCCGCTTCCAGCGGAACTAAGCCTTCTATCTGAAGGATGATTCGAATTGTGCCTTTCTTCCGGAAAGGCACAAAAATCCATAAAATCCGGCAAATCCTGTCTAAAAAAAGTTTTTGAATATTAAACTTGAAGATTTGAGAAAAGGACTAAACTTAAGAAAGGAGAAGAGAAGATGGGAATTCGTACAGTGGAAGAATACAAGGAAAGTTTACGCGATGGAAGGCGGGTGTATATTCGGGGAGAGAAGGTGGAAGATATTACCAAGCACCGGATCCTGGGCATCACCTGTGACACCATCGCCGCCGGCTATGAACTGACAGCCTCTAAAGACCCGGAGGTTCATGATCTCTTCGTGGCCCCTCATCCGGAAACAGGCGAGCCAATCAACCGCTATTTCATTACCCCGGCCAGTAAAAAAGACCTGGCGGACCGGACCAAGATGATTCAGCATTCCATCCAACTGATCGGTGGCCTTCCCTTCGGTAAGGATATCGGGACCGACTGCCTCAATGCTGCTTTTGTCGTAGCCGGTCAGATGGGAAAGAAACAATACCAGGACAATGCCAAAAATTTTCTGGAACACCTTCGAAAGAATGACTTGCATACCTGCGGGGCGGTCACCTGCGTCAAGGGGGACCGATCCAAAGAACCGTCCAAACAAAAGCACCCCGATTACTATCTCCACGTGGTGGATAAAAACAAAGAAGGCATAGTCGTCAAGGGGGCCAAGATACACATCACCAGTGCCCCGGCGGCCAACGAGATCCTGGTTGTTCCTACCCGGCAGATGCGTGAAGATGAGGCCGATTATGCGGTGAGTTTTGCTATACCGGCCAACACCAAGGGGGTGACCTTCATTTGCCGTAGCGGACGCGGTGCCTGGTCGGATTATGAATTCCATGCAGACCGCCCGGTCAGGGAGCTGACCGAGGCCATGATCGTCTTTGATAATGTTTTTGTCCCCTGGGAGCGGGTCTTCATGTGCGGGGAATGGCAATTTTCTATGCTCCTGGCCTATACCTTTGCCACCTTTCACCGTTTTACGGCCATCAGTTACAAGGTTCCGGCCGTGGAGGTCATGGCCGGTTGTGCCGTGGCCATGGCTAAATATAACGGATTGGAAAGGGTAGGGCACATACGGGACAAATTGGCCGATATCGCCGCCTACGTGGAAACCCTCCGTGCCCTGGCCAATGCGGCGGCCAATGACCCGGTCATGCACGGTAACATCGCTGTCCCAAATCCTCTGATCGCCAATATGGCCAAGCTACATTTCGCCGGCAAATATCACAATTTCGTCGAACTGATCCAGGACATCTGCGGCGGGATCATTGCCACCTCACCGGATAAAAAAGACTGGGAGAATCCCGATATCCATGATTACCTGGAGCACTATTTGGGAGGCTCGGAAAAATACAGCACCCTGGATCGGCTCAAAATGGTCCACGAGACCATGAGACATGTCTGTTCCCATGAGTCGGCCTTTCATGAAGTGACCACGGTTCATGCCGAAGGATCGATGGCAGCCCAGAAGATGATGATCTACGCCGAATCCCCGCTGAAACGCTATGAAACCATGGCCATGGCGGCTGCGGGCATTATCGTTTAGGAAAGGTGTAAGAGAGGGATAAAAAAATAGCTGGAATAGGGGTCTTGAAATATAAGTTGTTTTGTTAGGATATTTCCAAATACTATATTTTGGCTAATTCACGTAGCCAGGCTGTTAACTTGACGGGGAAGGTGCTCGCTATCTATATTCAAGACCCCAATATTCCCATTGAACCCTTGAATCCTTAAATCCGGTGGACATTGGAGACTCTGCGGGAGGATTTTTTCCCTGCTTTCGTAGTACCCGATCATTCTACTGAGGGCCTTGGCCGCCCGGCCGATGCTCGGATAGACCGCCAATTTTTTAGCAATAAGTCTTTCCTTGATTTCTCGTGATATATTAAGCAATTCTTCGTTTTCCTTCCCCTGTCTTCGAGGTTCTTGAAATACGTAAATTACCGGCTTATGGAATGAGCTGACCAGTAGATATTGTTTTATGTGATCATCGACCGAGAAAGGCTGAGGAATTTTTCCCCAGGGGCCGTGGACAAAAGCCATGATCGCGTCGAAGGCCGGATGCTCGATCATCAGCATTCCTATTTTAAAGGCGGCTTCAAGATCTCCCATGGCAATGGAAAAATCGGCCGGATTACCTATCCAGTCCCAGATCGAAATCCCGGCTTCTTTTAATTTTTCCCGAATATCCTGGGGAAGCGGTATGACATTCAGCCCGGCTTCTTCACATTGATCGGCAGCCAGGACACTGCTGCCTCCGCTGCCGCCGATTACCGCCAGGTTACGTCCTGAGGCCGGGGGTAGGAAGGAAAAGGCGACCGCTAGGTCAATCATGTCTTCGAGACTGTCGATGCTGATTGCTCCGGCCTGTCTGACCACAGCCTCCCAGATTTGCTGTGAACCGGCCATAGAAGCGGTATGGGAAACCGTCGCCCTGGTCCCGGCATTTCCCCGACCGCCCTTAACGACGATAACCGGTTTGACGGCCGCAGCCTGTCTCAGGGAAGTGGGGAACCTTTTTCCATCCCTCACTCCTTCGATATACATCAGGATCAAATCAGTCTCTTTATCCTGTGCAAAGTAATCCAGGTAATCACATTCGTTGAAGTCCAGGGCGTTACCGTAGCTAATCGCCTTGCTGAACCGGACACCCCGTTGGCCGGCGAAACCGACAATCTCACCGACCACCTGTCCGCTTTGGGATAACAACCCGATCTTTCCGGGTTCGCTGGGCATTCCAGTGTTAAAAGCAATGCCCTCCTTGGGATAGTAAACCCCCATACAATTCGGGCCGATGATGCGTAGGCCGTATTTTCGAGCCCGTCTTAATATCTCCAATTCTAAATCAGCAGCATCTTTTCGGCCGGTTTCACTGAACCGGGCCGTGAAGAGGTGGAGTCCCTTGACCCCTTTTTGGCCGCAGTCTTCGACCAGATCCAGAATCCCTTGGGCCGGGATGGAAGATATGACATAATCAACCAGACCCGGTATGGCGCTGACGCTGGGGTAAGCGGGCAATCCCCCGACTACCTTATACTTAGGATTTACAGGGTATATTTCTCCTTTGTATCCCTGATCTTGAAGGGGAGTGAGAAAACCTCCTCCCCGACCGGTGTCGGAAGCTCCGACAACGGCAATGGATTTTGGATGGAGGATTTCCTCCAGTGGATGCGTTGACATCATATAACCTTTCATCAAGTATTCCCTTCAGGTTGGCTCAAAAAAACAGCTTCTGATGTTGGAAAACGGATGTGCCGAAAAAAGCACCAGAGCCGGAACAGTTATCAAGGCCTTTTCCCCTCGATCGGGGGAGTAAAGACATGAATAGAAGGCCCTTTAAGAAAAAGGGATTATATGCTATAAGTATTTATCCTGTCAAACAAAAAGGGTTAGGGAATTAAAGTCAAAACACACCAATCTTGTTTTTTAAGGATAAATCAAAATGAATGATCTTCTTCTGCAGCAATATCGTTCTTTTCTCAAGGATACTATCCGAAAAACCGTTGATTTCTCAAAGACAGATCAAAACCTGGGCGTCGCTCCTCCTCCGATTGAAAAACCTTTCTCCAACGATGCCGTGAGGATCGATCTTTTAAAAGAAGACTCCTGGAAAAACATCTCGGCTATCAGTCTTTCAGAAGCCATCAAAAACCGCAAAAGCCGCAGGACCTTCTTGGATCGATCTCTGAAGTTGGATGAACTTTCTTTTCTCTTATGGGCCACCCAGGGCATCCGTCACCAGATCGACCAAGGACATGCTTACCGAACCGTCCCTTCTGCCGGCTGCCGCCATGCCCTGGAAACCTATCTGTATATTTTGAAGGTGGAAGGCCTTGATTCGGGAGTTTACCGCTATCTCCCCCTGGAACATCAACTGCTCTTTGAATTCAGCGAAGAGCGAATGTCGGAAAAGCTGGTCAAAGCTGTTTTGCGACAACCTTATCCCGGAAAAGCGGCGGTGACTTTTATCTGGACGGCCTTGCCCTACAGGATGGAATGGCGGTACGGGCTGGCCGCGCATAAGGTAATTGCCATAGAGGCCGGGCACGTTTGTCAGAATCTTTATCTTGCCTGTGAGGCCATTAGTTGTGGGACATGCGCCATTGCCGCTTACGACCAGGAAACCATAGATAAGTTATTAAGAATGAATGGCTTGGACGAATTCGTCATTTATATTGCGACGGTGGGAAAAGTGAAAATGTGAAAACCTTGAAATCATCCAACTGTCTAGGTCGGATGTTCTAACGAATTCTTCCTGAAGTCCGCAACTTCCCAGTTTGAATAAAACAGAAGATTTCAAACAGTAATTAACGAAAAATTGATTAAGATTTTTTGACTTTTTATCGATTAGCGGATAGGAAATTTTAAGGAAATTACCGAAATTTTCATTGATGAACTGAGGGGGTTATATTAAATTAAAGGGAAAAGGGCGATCGCAGTTGCAATGCACCGTCAAGCTCCCCGTTTTGCGGAGACGTTATGATTAAACTAAACAGTGCCAGGCTATTAGTTAAAATTGAGGTCCCAAACTTAATAATGTTAAAAAAATAGCTCTGATCCTATTTACCCGCTCATTTTTTGTTTTAAGGTGGATATTAAAGGGAGGAGAATGATTGGGTTAATGTAAAAACAATTGGGCCAATTGGAAAAAATAAGTTGTCTTAAAACCAGTGCTCCCTAAATTTAAAAAGTGACAATGTTCAACTGCCTTCCCATTCCCACTTTGAAGGCCGATTTATCGGCTGTCTTTCATTATTTTCTAAAATCCCACCGCTCCCTTGAGCGCCTGTGTCTTGTCCGTCAATTCCCAGGGAAGGCCGATGTCCATCCGCCCCATATGGCCGTAGGCTGCCAGCTTTTTATAAAATCCGCCTTTGAAGATTAAAGGCAGATATCTTAAGTTGAATTGCTTCAATATTCCGGCCAATCGAAAATCAAAGTGATCTCCCAGAAGTTCAACTATCTTATCTTCGGAAACCTTACCAGTGCCAAAAGTTTCCACTTGAATGCTCACGGGGCGGGCAAAACCAATGGAATAACTGAGCTGAACTTCGCAATCCTCGGCCAGACCGGCGGCCACGATATTCTTGGCCGCATACCTGGCCGCATACGCGCCTGTCCTATCGATACGCATAGGTCCTTTTCCGCTTAAAGCGGCTCCGCTTTGACGGGCATATTCTCCATAGGTGTCGATGGCATTTTTTCTTCCGGTCAAACCGGAATGAATAGAAGGCCCTCCCATAATGAAAGGGCCGTCCGGGTTGACAAAGATTCTGGTCTTCCCATCAGGGATAATTTTTTCGTCTTTAAAAACCGGGGCAATTACCAATTCTCTGAGGTCGTCATTCAGGCCTTTAAGCGTGGGTCCTCCCGATTGAGGTGTCTTGGTTTGACTGGCGATGAGGGTGATACTATGGATTCGATAAGGTTTCCCCTGCCGAAATTCCACCGACACCTGGGTTTTTCCATCCGGTTCTAAATAAGAAAGAGTCCGTTGAAGTCGGACGGAAGTCAGCTTTCTGGCCAGCTTGTGGGCCAACCAGATGGGCAATGGCATCAAGGTAGGAGTCTGGTTACAAGCGAAACCAAAAAGGGTTACCTGATTTTTAATCAGGATGTGATCCATTTCCTCTTCCGACATGGTTTTCTCATCAAAGCGGGATTCGTTGCGATAGTCCATTTCTTTCAGACTGGTGACAATACTGCAACTTCTTCCGTTAAACCCCTGCTGATTATATCCTATCTGATTGATGACATTTCGGGCCAGGGCGGAAAAATCCACGGAGGCATCGGCATTAAACCGGACGGCAATAAAGACGATGGCCGTAGAGACGGCACACTCGGCAATGACTCGGGCATAGGGATCCTGCTGTAAAAATTGATCGACAATGGCATCGCTGATTTGATCGCAGAGTTTGTCCGGATGTCCTTCAGTGACGGATTCAGAGGTAAAGATGAAATCTTTTTTCATTGTTTTTTCCCTGTGGATTTGGTGGATTCGTTGATCAGAAGGGGTAAAAAACTGGCTCCTCCCACGAGCAGACTATCAAAAAGGCTTAGGGGTCGAAGTCCTAGAAGGCCTCTCATCCCTGGGATGATCAAGGTGCCGGCTTGAACGGCCAACGAACCGACGACGGCCAGGTTCAACAACCGATTGGAAGGGAGCTTTTCCGAACTAAAAAGGGTATGGGTTTCGGAACGGCAGCTGTAGGCGTGGAGGAGCTGGCTGCAACTCAAGGTCATAAAAGCCAGGGTATTGGCCTGGGGACCCTGTCCGTAACGAGCCAGTCCATATCCATAGACGCCCAAGGTTCCGGCGGATAAAACCGATGATTCCAGAAAGATCCTTTTAAAGTCCTGTTTACGCATAATCGGTTCTTCAGGGTTTCTGGGAGGATAGGTCAGGACATCCGGTTCCGGGGCTTCCAAGGCCAAAGCCAGTCCGGGAAAAATATCGCTAATCAAGTTAATCCAAAGAAGTTGCATGGCGTTCATTGGGTGACCGAGTCCCCCGGCGGTGGCCGCAAAGACCACCATGATTTCACTCATATTGGTGGAAAGGAGAAAATGAAGCGATTTTCTGATATTATTATAAATGGTCCTCCCCTGGCGGACGGCGATCACCATGGTTTCTAAATGATCATCTTCCAAAACCACGTCGGCCACTTCGCGAGCCACATCGGTACCGGTATGCCCCATGGCCACCCCGATATCGGCCACCTTCAAGGCCGGGCCGTCATTAATCCCATCCCCGGTCATGGCCACGACCTTTCCCTTCTTTTGCATGGCCTGAACAATCTGTAATTTATTCGATGGACTGACCCTGGCAAATACATGGACCTTTTCCGCCAGGGCTTGCAACACTTCCGGATCCATCTGATCAATATGCGTCGAATCAAGGATCTGCAATTCTTCATCCCGGCTAAGATTCAACTCCTTACCGATGGCATAGGCTGTGGAGGTTTGGTCCCCGGTAATCATAACCGTATCGATTCCGGCCTGATGGAAGTCCTTGATCAACTCTTTGACCCCATCCCGAATCGGGTCGCCCATGCCCACCAAACCCAGCCAGATCAGCTTATCCTTAAGGCCCGCAGGGTCGGAGTTACTCAAAGTCTCCTCGGAGGATAGATAGGCCATTCCTAAAACCCGCAAGGCTTTTCCGGCCATCCGCTCATTTTCCATCTCAATGAGCAGACGATCTTCATCGGTCAGGAGGATTTGGTGACCATCCTTTTTCTGCCATTGGCAAAGGGCCAGGACTTCGGAGGGACTGCCTTTAACGGCTATGATCTGACGACCTTCCTGAGCAGTTTTATGAAGGGTAATCATAAAACTTTGCTCTTCGGAACGATACCTGGTTTGGAGGGTGGGAAATTTCGTCTTTAGGTCCTCTATATTGATCCCGGCACTGATGGCCAAATGGATTAAGGCATTTTCCGTAGGGGAGCCGCTGACGAGATAATTCTCGAACTGCCCGACAAAGAGACCATTACCTTTAATCTCTGCTTGATCCTTTTTTAAAGGATCTTCCTCATATCCCCTTTTCTCGATTTCGCTTTCATTGCAAAGGATCCCGACATGGATCAGTTGTAAAAGGTCCTGCCGGTCATAGGGATCAACCGGTTCCTTCCCCTTGAGAAATTGACCATAGGTCACCTGAAGGGCCTCCATACCGACATAGACGGCCCTGACCGACATATGATTCATGGTAATGGTGCCGGTTTTATCCATGCAGATGGTTTGAACCGACCCCAAGGTCTCCACCGCCCCCAAATGACGAATCAAGACTTTATACTCTCTCATCCGACGAAGGCCTAAGGCCAAAGTCGTGGTGGCTACCATGGGCAAACCTTCCGGTACGGCGGCCACAGCCAGAGCGATGGAAGTCTTCAACATCTGCAATAGACCATAACCCCGCAAGAGCCCGATAACAAAGACGAGGCCGCAGACGGCTAAGGAAATGGTGACCAGTTGACCTCCCATCCGATCCAATTGCTTTTCCATGGGGGTTTCCGGAGATAGGGCCTCTCCCACCAGGGCCTGAATTTTTCCGATTTCCGTATATCTTCCCGTAGCCACCGCCAAGGCCAAACCCTGGCCGCCGGTTACCAGGGTGCCCATATAGACCATATTGGTCCTGTCAGCCAGGGGTATTTGCAGATCTAATATGGGTCCGGTGGACTTTAGGGCCGGCAGGCTCTCCCCGGTGAGGACCGACTCGTCAACACTTAGCCGGGAGACCTCGATGAGCCGGGCATCGGCGGCTATATAACTTCCGGGCTGGAGGACCAAAAGATCGCCCGGCAACACCTCCTGGGAACCTATGGTTTTAACCGATCCTTCCCTGATAACCAAGGCCATGGGACGGATCAGGCTCTTTAAAGAATGGATGGTTTTTTCCGCCTGACTTTCGGTGACATAACCTATGACGGCATTAATAACTACCACGGAAAGGATGATTACGGCATCAACCAGTCCACCGGTGGCCACTGAAATACCGGCAGCTACACCGAGTAAAGCCACGGGAAGGGACTTGAATTGATCAATGAATATACTGAATCCGGAACGGGGAATGGCTTCAGAAAGGATATTCGGCCCATACTTTTTTTGTCTTTCCTTCACCGCCTGATCGGAAAGTCCGGCCTGGGGCTGAATACCCATTTCAACCAACAGAGATTCGGCGGATTGGAGGTGCCAGGGCTCTACCCTTTGATCCGCGGCCCGCAGGACCATTTGGCGGGTTTTTCTCCGGCTGGGGGTCGGTAGTTTGGGTTTGGCAGACTTTAATAGACCTGAGCCTGCCGGAAGATGGGCAGGGGGATTTAATGGTCCCTGGTCGGATGCTCTCTTATGGGCTGAGAGGGGAGGGTCTATAAAAAACGTTTCATAAAGGGACTTCTTCTGAACAAACCCCTTATGGTTTCCGTTTTCTTGATGGAAGGCCCTGACTGCTTCCTGGATGAGGAGAGAAATGGTCGAGACGCTGAGTTCAGGATCAAAAAAAACGAGTGCGTGGCCGCTTAAAAAATTAGCCGAAAATCCGGTAATCTCTTCTTCTTCGGCTAATCGGTCTTCTAGATATTTTTTTAACGGGTTGGAGCGGTAAAGGCCATCAATCCGAAAACGGACTCGGCCTTTAACCGCGGCATGAATCGATCGGACCAAATGTTAGGCTTTTCCTGTTCTGCCCTTGGGCCTGGAGTTAATTTCCGGAGCTTGGCTCGATTTGGTTTTGGGAAGTAAACTTGAGGCCA
>JBEKPQ010000087.1:0-17643 GCA_049520575.1 Thermodesulfobacteriota bacterium
CTGGGGAGAAGGTCTGCATCCTTTATTACGCGGACTGGATGTCATGATTTTAAGCCGTCTGGTTTTTCAAAAAATCCTGGGAATCCAAAAGGAAGAATTAGATCAGGAAAATATGATCGGATATCGGCATGACAGTCTTGAGGCCATACGATTAGTGGAAAAGGGACAGGGCCAAATGGCTTTTATCTTAAACCCGACCCCGATCGAACAGGTCCGGCAGATTGCCGAGGCTTCTCTGGTCATGCCCAGAAAATCCACCTATTTTTACCCTAAAACATTGACCGGGCTGGTAATGAACCCCTTGAATGGGAATGAATCCATCATCCTCTGATAAACCAATATCGATAAAAGCCGATGAAACCCTCGACTCCTGGGGGAAGGGGGCTGTGCGGATTATCCAAAAGAAAACCGGTTATCGTTTTTCCATTGACTCTTTAATCCTGTCTGAATTTATCCGGCTGAAAGATCCATCCCTCATATTGGACCTGGGAACAGGCAGCGGGATCCTGGCCCTTCTCTTGGCTAAGGTTTATCCTCTTTCCCGGATCATAGCTCTGGAACTGGCGTCTGAATCCATTGATCTGGCCCGCCGTAATGTCGTCCTTAATCAATTTCAGGATCGTATTTCCCTCATCCAGGGAGACCTCTGTCAACTCCCCGGATTCTTCAAAAAAGGGGGATTTGATGCCGTCGTTTCCAATCCTCCCTATCGCCCTTTGCACCGGGGTCGAATCAATCCCGACCCACAGAAGGCCATGGCCCGCCATGAGATTCGGGTCACCTTACCCCAGCTGCTCAAGGCCGTAGCCCACACCTTAAAGGTCGGTGGGATATGGTTCGTTATTTACCCAGCCTGGAGATTGGTTTCTCTTTTGGCCCAATCCAGACAAAACCGAATGGAACCCAAGAAGATCCGATTGGTTCATTCCTTTCAGGATAAAGAGGCGGAATGGGTGTTGATGGAGGCCGTTTACCAGGGGCGGGAAGATCTCAAGATCCTTCCGCCCATTACCGTTTACCAGGAGAAGGGGATTTATAGTCCCCTGATTCAGGAGCTGTTGGACGCATCTCCGGAAACGACCCGGGTTTTACCCGAATCTCTTTGACCACCGGAGCTCCCAAAATAACATTTATTTTTTCCCGAATGGTTTCTCTAAGAAACTGAAACTGTTGTCCAACCACCGGGTTGGAAACCAACAGATGGAGAGTCCCCTCGCGGACCCCTTCCAGACAGATCCCCTGGCGTATGGAGTCAGGGACCACCCGGCTCCAGGCCTCAATCACGGCCGGGATCAAGGGATCTATGACGGAATGCTCTCCGCTCCATAGCTCCCGGACAATGGTCTTTAAAGGAACAGCCTCTTTTTTCATCTCAGAAATTTGATTGACAGTTTTCGTCGACCTTTATATAGTGAACCTCGTATTTTTTTCCGGCAGGTCATCGCCTCTGCCATAAGGGTCACATTCTCAATGAAAACAAAAATTAGTGCAACAAAATAAATACAATCCTTAAGGAAAAGGAGGAATCATGGTGACCAAAAAAATACTTTTAACTGAAGACGAAATGCCCCGCCAGTGGTATAACATTTTGCCCGACATGCCGACCCCGATGCAGCCTCCTCTGCACCCCGGTACCGGCCAACCGGTCGGTCCCGAAGATTTGGCCCCGATCTTTCCCATGAATCTGATCGAACAGGAAGTCAGCTCGCAGCGTTTTATAGATATCCCTGAACCGGTTCTGGAAAAATATTTGATCTGGCGGCCATCCCCTTTGGTTCGGGCCTATGCCCTGGAACAGTTTTTACAGACTCCGGCAAAAATCTATTTTAAAAATGAAGGAAACAGCCCGGCAGGCAGTCACAAACCCAATACCGCCGTACCCTCGGCCTATTATAACAAGGTGGCCGGCACCAAACGGATAGCTACAGAAACCGGGGCCGGACAATGGGGTAGTGCCTTGGCTTTTGCCGGGGCCCTCTTTGGTCTGGAAATAAAAGTTTATATGGTCCGGGTCAGCTATGATCAAAAACCCTACAGGCGATTGATGATGAATACCTGGGGGGCCACCTGCGTCCCCAGTCCCAGCCCGGATACCAAGGCAGGAAGAACAATATTGGACCAGGATCCCAACTCACCGGGAAGTCTGGGCATTGCCATCAGCGAGGCCGTCGAAGACGCGGTGACTACCCCTAACAGTAAATATTCCCTGGGCAGCGTCCTGAATCATGTCCTGCTCCATCAAACCATTATCGGCCTGGAGACCCAAAAACAATTTCAAAAAATCGGGGAATATCCGGACATCGTCATCGGTTGTGCCGGCGGCGGGAGCAATTTCGCCGGAATCGCCCTTCCCTTTGTTCGAGATAAGATTGCCGGAAAAAAGATCGAGGTCATCGCCGTTGAACCTTCCTCCTGTCCGACAATGACCAAAGGACCCTTTGTCTATGACTTTGGGGATACCGTCCAAATGACGCCCTTACTCCCCATGTTTAGTTTGGGGCACACCTTTGTCCCGGCCCCCATTCACGCCGGAGGCCTCCGATATCACGGAATGGCCCCCATTGTCTCCCAACTCATCCTGGATAAACTGATCGAACCGAGGGCCGTTGGCCAATTGGAAACCTTTGCCGCCGGGGTGACCTGGGCCAGGACCGAAGGGTATATACCGGCACCGGAAACCGATCATGCTTTGGCCGCGGTTATCTCCGAGGCCAAAAAATGCAAGGAAGAGGGCAAAGCCAAAACCATATTGGTCAACTGGAGCGGTCATGGTCTGGTGGACATGATGGCCTACAATGCCTATTTCGAAGGAAAACTGACCGATTTTGAACTGCCGGACGAAGAAATCCGAAAGTCATTAAAGGCCCTGGAAAAATTTCCCAAGCCGAAGATATAGCTTAGAGTAAAGGATTCAAGGATTCGAGGGTTCAAGTTATATGTACTTCTTAATTACCGCTTGACCCCTTGGATCCTTGGCTCCTTGGACCCTTTCACTAGTAAAAACAAAACTTCCTTTCTCGAAAAAAAAAGATAATTTTAAAAGATCTCATGAAAGAAACTTACGACCATATGGAAATTTATTGCCCCCAACTGGGAATGCTGATTCCTTTCCAGTATTGCCGCCGGGGTCAATCTCCTTTACCCTGTCGAAATTTAATCGGTTGCTGGGAAAAACGAATTCCCGTGGATTCATTTTTAGCCGAAAATTTCCCCCGGCCGGATTTGGAAGCGGCCTTCGGAGGATTGCCGAAAAGCCGACTGGAAAGGATTTTCGACTGCCTGACGCAAATCAAAGAAACCAAAACAGGTTCATGATTTGTTCCGGCAACTTTTTATACCTCAATGGTTTTCCCTATTGTCATCTCAAATAAATTATGTTAGAAAAATTGCAATTGGGCCGTTAGCTCAACAGGTAGAGCAACTGACTCTTAATCAGTAGGTCGGGCGTTCGATCCGCCCACGGCCCACCAAAAGAATCAAGGGGTTATCCTTTCTTTTCATCGACACATCTCTCGAATTTGTGAAGTTTTTTGACATTTGTCTTTTTAAAAACGGCTCTGTAAATTCAAATCAAGATTGAGGCCTAATTTTTTTAATCGGATATACCTCGAAGTTGCATAAAAATTGATCGATGATGGGTCATTTATCAATAAAACTGGAATATTCTGATGACTTCGAAACCGGTGCCAAAAGTCACCCAATGTGAAATTTAGATTTTGTTAAATTATCGATCCATTTTTACCCTTCGGGAAGGTTTAAGAGGTCCCGCCCAAGGCGGGACTTCGCCCTGGACGCCTCGGATCTGCAGCCTCCGAAATTTTTGCAACATCAAGGTAAACTAAAAGTGAATCTCGATATCATTACTATTCTGCCAAGAATTCTTTTCATCGTCGGCGGGATGTTAGTCGTTTTCTTTTTTATCTTTTTGGATTGGCAAATCTTTCTTCTCCTGATCACAGCAATCGGTCTTTCTATTCTGGCCACCTTAGTGACTATGAGTGCCTTGGGATTTCCTCTGTCCATATTCTTTCTTCTTCCTGCATCCTTAATGGTGGGCCTGGGACTTGTTCAAGGTTTCTTTGTGATTCGTTTTTTTCAACGCCGGCGGCCCTCACCCAGCTTAGGTTTCAAACCAATTCGAGTTATGGTTCTCGTCGGATGTATCTCCGTCCTGATCGGCTTCGGATTTTTAATATTTTTCGAGCAAACCTTGTTTCCGGATAACAAGGTGTTTACACTTTTAGGGTTCCTCTTTGTTACGGCAGTCACTTGTGGAATCATGCCGCCTGTGCTCCGTCACCTCTTCTCGAATTCGCCGATTGCTTTCACTCCGGTGCAGATAGGATCAAAGCAACACCTCCGGATGGCTCTCCGCCGCTTTCGGCATCTTGAACCCTACCCCCGTCTTTTCGCCCGGTTCAAGATCCTCACCGACCCCATGTTCCCCCGTCTGATTGACTTTGTCAGACCGGGCTGGAAAGTAATCGATGTGGGCTGCGGCTATGGGGCACCGGCAGCCTGGCTTTTAGCCGCTTATCCCGACCTTAAATTTCTGTCCTGTGATCCTAATCGAGAGCGAACGAGAGTTGCGGCCAGGATCCTTGGTCAACAAGGGGAGGTCTTGACTTGCACTGCTCAGGACCTGCCTTTAGAGAATAAAAAGGCGGACGCCATCCTTCTTCTGGATATCCTCCATTATCTTTCCGACCAGGAACTGTTGAAATTCCTGGACAGAAGCAGACCGGTGCTAAGGCCGGAAGGAAGGTTGATCATCCGAGCAACTATTCCCAGGGGAGGATTCAGCCTGCTCCGTTTTGTGGAAGAGACTAAACTTCGATTCAAAGGAGTGAAATATCATTTCAGGAAAAGGGAACAATGTACCCGAATCCTCAAAGATACCGGCTTCAAAGAGGAACTTGTGGAGCGCACCATCCCCCATAGAGAAGAAATCTGGTTTATTGCCCGTGTCGATAATTAAAGATGGGTCATCTGAAAAAGAGTCGGCGAAAATCCTTGTTTATTAAGGGGCTCAACATAATATAGACATAGACAATATTTTCCGTCAGGGATTGGACCCCAATCCGAAAAAGGCAAAGACTTTAGAGATAAAAAAGGGCTACCAATAATGCTACCGGTTTTTCCGGTAAAATTTCACGGTTTTTTTCAGCCCTTCGCCCAGCAGGGTAGTCGGCCTCCAGCCGGTATGGGCGGTCAGTTTGGAAAAATCGGTGACCACATCGCCCACTTCAATGGTCTTTCGGTCCTCCGGCCAGGGAACATGGATAAAACGACCGGAACCACAAGCCGCTATGATCGCTTCAACCAGTTGCAGAAAGGTGATGGACTCGGCACTCCCCACGCAGTAGACCTGATCCACACATCGCGGATTTTCCCCCAACAGGAGCAGGCAGGAAATGATATCGTCAATATAAATCATTTCCCTTTTTTGAGAGCCGTCTCCAAAGACCTTGATTTCCTGATCCTCCAGGGCCAGCCGGATCAGAAAATTCTTAACCCCGTATTGGGCATGGCGCATCTGATGCCGGGGGCCATAGGTGTTTCCCAGGCGCAAAGAGGTTACCGGCAGGCCGCAGATCTTTTGATAAAGAAGATGGTACCATTCCACGGCCTGTTTGCTGGCTGCATAAATATCCTTGGGATTGGGCAGCGTATCTTCGGTAATGGGTATGGTCAGGGCCTGACCGAATTAAGCCCTGGTGCCAATATAGATGACCCGGGCTTGCGGATTAAGATGATGAAGGGATTCCAAAAAATGAATCTGGGGAAAGACATTGGTTTGCAAGTCAAAGAGGGGATCGCTCATGGATCTCAGATGGCAGGAATGCATGGCGATATTAAAGATCAGGTCTTTCCCTTTGACCTGAAGATCGACCATGGACCGATCCCCCAGATCGGCTTCCACCACATCAACCCTATCCTTGATCGGGTCAATATTAAAATAGTTGGCCCCTAAATCCGGTATCAAGCCGTCTAAAAGGGTTACCTGGGCCCCTAATTCCAAAAGCCGGATGGCCCAGGGTGCTCCCGATAAATCCCAATCCACCGGCTATTAATATTTATTTTCCTGCATAAAAGGTTTTTGAAGTCATTTTCTGTCCTTTGGGACAATTAATTCTTTAGGTTGATTTCATCCGGAGAATCGTCCTATAATTATCATATTTAGTTAGAGGATGTAAAATATTTTGTTAACAGGTTGCTCAAAAAGGTCAAGATACAAGGCACCAGAAACCGGGAACCAGCCCCGAAGGGGTGGGACTGAGCGTTGCCCTTGACGCGAAGAAATCCCGAGGAATGAGGTGTACATTACAGTAGGTCGCAATGACGAGGGATGAGGGCAACGCAGTAGATAGGCCTTTTTCAGCAACCTGTTACGGGACATTTAGTAACACATCTAATCCTCTTAAACAACTTTTTTTCGGGCCAGGAGGCCGGTATGGAAAAATACATTGCATCCGCCAAGAAACTTGGCATGGACAATGCCCTGATCATATCACCTCAAGATGTCTTTTTCGATAACCGGGCCATATTGAAATGCCGCTGGGGTTGTGAGGATTATTTTCAACGAGGTATCCGGTGTGATATTCGGGGAACAACCTTTGAGGAACGGGTAGGAATGATAAAAGCATACAACCGCATCCTTCTGGTCCATTCCCATGACGCCCACAAATTAAGCCGGGCTGTTTTAGAGATTGAACGAACCGCCTTTCTGGACGGTCATTATTTCGCTTTTGCTGTTCGATTTTGTAATTTATGTAAAACGTGTAAAGTCTCCCAGGGGAAGCCCTGCCCAACCCCGCAAAAGGTCAGACCCTGCGATCAAAGTTTTGGGATTGATGTTTACAAGACCGTGCGGAACTTAGGGCTGCCCTGTCAAGTCCTTCAAGGGAAAAACGATCTTCAAAATCGCTATGGATTCGTGTTGATTGACTAACGCCTTTGATGAAGGAAGGCCAAGGACAACATATTTAGAATCTCAAAATAATATTGACCAAATTTTGCTGCCAAGGATCGGGGGGTACTCTTTTCTATGATTGTCCAAAGGGTAACCCATCGCCTTATTCCGGCCCGGACGGCTAATGGGATTAGGTGCAGGTCATGCACCCAAGACCATTTCGGGCTTGTTTGTGGGCCTGTTTCAAATTCACCAAAAAAATCTTGCCGGATCCCGCGTTGGCCAAAAGCATTAATGTCTTTTAGTTCTCGTCTTACAGTACCCCTGAGCCTTAAAGATATTGGAGAAAATCCAAAGGTTGTTCAACTAAGGCCCTGGCCCCATCGGCCATGAGTTCCTGGGCCGTACGAAAACCCCATAAAGCTCCGACAGGAAACATCCCGGCATTAACTGCTGTTTTCATATCGGTGCCGGTATCTCCAAGATATAAAAATTGTCTGGGGGTCAGGTGCATCCTTTCGGCGATTTCCAGGGCCGCCGCGGGGTCCGGCTTTTTGGGAACAGAGGGGCGGGCGCCCAATACTATTTGAAACGGCCACCTGGGCAACAGTTTGGCCACGACCATTTGGCTGGAATCATGGGGTTTATTGGACAGGATGGCTAAAGATAATCCCCTTTGGAAGAGGGCATCCAAGAGTTCAGGGATCCCCGGATAAGGGCGGGTCTTTTTATCCCAACGTAAGCTGTATTCTTCTCTCATGGCTTCAACACACCGGGCGACCATTTGTTCATTACGATTTTCCGGTGGTAAAGCCCTTCTGACCAAGGCGTCAATCCCATCGCCGACAAAATACTTATAAGCCTCCCGGTCATGCCCTGAAAATCCGAAACGGCTCAACACCTGGTTCATAGAATCCGCCAGGTCATCAATGGTATCCAATAAGGTTCCGTCCAGGTCAAAGATAATCGCTTTAAAACCCATAGTTGCCCTCAACGGTTGGTTCCCTTTATCAAGGGCAATTTTCCCCCATTCACCTTACTTTTGCTGAATTCCGACACGACCTTGTTTAAACATATAAAACCAGGCCATGCCTACGGTTATGACAAAAAATATCATCAATAAGGCTGCATCGGGAATGATCGATTGTATATTCCCCCCGCGAACCAACACGTTTACTAAGGCATTTAGGCCCCAGGCCAGAGGGGAAAAAAGACTGATTTTCTGCATTATCTGAGGCATCATAAAGACCGGCACCATCACTCCGCCAAGAGCGGCAGCGATCACCACCGAGACGGCGCCGAACATGGAAGCCTGCTCATAGGTCCTGGCAATGGTACCCAGGAGTATGCCATACCCGGAGGCGGCCAGGGCCGAACTTAAAACAACGAGTATTAGAGCCGCCGGTGATGACCCCAATTCCAGGCCGGGTGTCCCAAGAAGCGGCAGCAAAAATTTCCCAACAGAAAAAATGAGGACAACCTGGACCAAACATATCATAACATAGGCCAGGATCTTTCCGGAAATGATGGTAAGATAGGAAGTAGGCATGGTCAAAAGTCGGGCCAGCATCAACTCTTGTCTTTCTCTAATAATGGAACCGCCCAGAGGAACCACGATAAAAAACATGCCGAAGAGGGTCCAGGCTGGAACGTTCTGCTGTATGGTATTGGGAACCACGATGACTTCTTGAGATTGAGTCATCTTCTCCTTAATCGCCATAAGGGGCTTTTCGTCCCAGTCCAATTGAATTTTAGGTATCCCTTTTTTATATTCATCCGACCACATAGGCCCGGCCATTTTTTTGGCCATTTCTTTCATTTTTTCCGGCAAGAGTTCCGAGAAGACCCCCATCTTTTCTTTGATCTCCAATCCCAGGATCACTTTTTCCAGACCGTTGATCATCCCGGCCCGGTAGTTTCCCCGAAGGGTTGGATCAAAATAAACCGGAACAACCAGAAGATCGGTATCTCCGGCGGTCTGGGTTTTCCTTTTTTTAGCATCAGAAGCCAGAGAGTTTTTTACCGATTCTCGAACTGTTTTTTTAAAAGCTTCGGTCAGCCCAGGGGGGATATGGATACAAGTCTGGAAATCTCCTCTGAGCACCGCCTTTTTTGCCGTTTCTATATCGACCGGTTTTCCTTCAATGTCCTTGACTATTTCTATCGAACCGGACTTTCTAAAGGATTCTTCTACCCATTTCCCTACCATTTCTCCATCCTGGTCGACAAAAAGCACCCGGTTCTTAGTCTCTCCCATGGATTTAAAAATATTTTCCTCAACCAAAGTGACCACAATAACCAGGGCCAAAGGCATGACAAACAACACCAACAGGCCGGAAAAATCACGGTAGAGGAGGATCAGTTCCTTTTGGACAAAGGACCAGAATTTAACCATAGAAACCTGTCAATCTCGAAGTTGTTTCCCGGTTAGTTTAATAAAAAGGGCTTCCAAATCAATACACTCGGGGAAACGACGGAGAAGCCCAGTAGGAGATCCTTCGATAATAATTTGCCCTGCATCCATGATAGCCACATAAGAACAGAGTGATTCGGCTTCTTCCATATAGTGGGTGGTATAGACCATGGTAATTTTCTCCTTAAATCCGGCAAGTCTCTCCAGGATCAAATTTCTGGATTGGGGATCAACTCCCACGGTCGGCTCGTCAAGAAAGAGAACCTTCGGCTTGTGGAGGATACCCGCAGCCAGGTTGGCCCGGCGCTTCATTCCTCCGGAAAAGGTGAAAACAAGGGAATCGGCACTTTCCTCAAGACCTACCAGTTCAATAAATTCGGAGATACGGGTTGCCAGTTCTTTCCCTCGCAACCCATAGATACGGCCAAAGAATCTGAGGTTTTCACGGAGGGTGAGATTCTGATAAAGGGCGACCTCCTGGGGAACAAAGCCGATAAGACTTCTCACCTGAGCAGGGTATCTGAGGACATCCCATCCGCAGATCGTAAGGCTCCCGCTCGTAGGTTTGAGCAGTGTGGTCATGATCGAAATCGCTGTAGTCTTTCCGGCCCCGTTCGGGCCAAGAAGACCGAAAACCTCCCCTTCCGTGATGGAGAGTGTAAATCCGTTTATGGCCGGTTGGGATCGTTTCGGGTAGACCTTGACCAATCGGTTAGCGGAAAGTATTTTTACATCGGAAACCATAAGTACCTTTAACGGATTTTTGCCGATAACTCCTGATATAAATGGGATTCCCTCTGCGCACTATCCAGAAGGATGTCATTCAAACGTCCGTAGTGTCTTCACCGGGAGAATGGCCTTTAGTAATCTTTGAGCCGTGAAGGGTAAATCTCCTCCATTAGTCTCCGATGTCCGTCATTGTTATTGCTTTGGGATGAAAATTTATAAGGTACTTTTGAAGGAGAGTCAAGGAGAAAAAGGGGAAATAGAGCGAACAAGAGGGGCCGATTGTGGGGCATGAGGAATGTTTATTACTCTCTGTCAGGTCAAATAGCCTTTTGGATAAATTGGGCCTGATTTTATGGTCTGGTTAAAGGGAAAGGACCCAAAGTCATTTTCCCCCATTCACCACCCCCCCCTATTTTCAAGCAGCAAATTGGCCTGTTGCCTAAAGCCTGCTCGTTAGAAACAATCTTTATTCCTGGTTTGTCGCAACAAGGGTTTGGGGAAGGGAAGACTTTTTTATTTTTTATGGATAAAGCGGCGATTGCCATATCGAAGGCCGGGCCAACCGGAAGGCTTCCATAGAGAGGAGTGTAGCAGGCCACCGGTGCACTCCCGGGGACATATCGCTTATAATAACTCCCGCACTTTTTATGACCATCAGCACCAATGATCAGCATCACCTCTTCCGGCACTTCCAACTTACCCCGGCCGCATCTCCCTATTTCTATATCCTCGATAAAACCATAGGGAGACTGACCTCCGTTTTCCTCCCGAGTCAGCAGAAAGAAGGCCGTCCCTTCTCCGGGGATAGCGCTCTGCAAATTGAAGGAGAGAGGGTTCATGCCCTGGGCGGCATCTTCTTTACCTCCAAAAAAACGGCGCCAACAGTAGCCCAGTACATCACAGTATTCATCGATCGCTCCCAAAAGCACCGAATCTACCCGGCCTTCCTTCAGCCAGTTTCTGGCGGTAACAAGGGCCGACGGGACGGACATCTCGAATTGACTTACGGTCAGGCCTGGGCCGGTTATGCCCAGAAGCATGGAGACATTAGCCATAGCGGCGTTATGAACAGAATTGGAGAAATGGGTCGGGGATGAAAATTTGTCTCCGTCATCCATAAACGAATCCAAAAAGGCAAAGGTAGTCCGGCTGGCCCCATAGCCGGTTGCAATGACCATGCCCATCCTTTGGTGGTCTCCCTCTGATTGTCCGGCATTCTCGAGAGCCAGAAAAGCTCCTAACAAAGCCAATTTTGAATAGTGATCCACCCGACGCAGGGCCTTCTTATCCACGAAATCTTCAATCCTGGCGGTGTCGGCCAGAAAGGCGGGCATCTGACGCATCCCTTTGGCGGTTTTGATGGAAACACTCTGTGGCCTGGACTCTTGAGTAGCCAACACATGGCTCAACGCTTCTATACCACAGCCGAATCCCCCAACCACCCCGACCCCTTGAATCGCCAGCCTCAAGACAAACCTCTTTCAATCCCTATGGCCAGAACCGCATTATGGCCGCCAAAAGCCAGAGATTCTGACAGGGCAACCGTTCCTTTGACGGCCATTCCGCTTTTGGCCGGGCTGGCCGAAAGGTCCGGATCGGGATTTGTAAATCCGGCATTTTTGGGCACCCTGCCTTCTTCCAGACAGGCTACAGTGAAAGCCGTTTCGATAGCCCCGGCCGCACCCAGGGTATGACCCGTATATCCCTTGGTGGAAAGAAAGGGAATTCCCGGGAGGAGGTCATGTAAAACCTGAGATTCGATCCGGTCATTATCCTTAGTGCCTGTACCGTGGGCATTGATGAAGGCCAGATCGGAAGCAACAGTGCCGCTTAACTCCATCGCCTCTTCAATGGCCCGTCTCAAACCCTTTCCCTGCGGATGAGGGGCTGTCAGGTGATAGGCATCACAAGAGGCCCCATATCCCAAGACAAAAGCTCGGGCTTGTTTTTTTCTGTTTCGTCTGCACTCCTCGGATTCCAAGATCAATATGGCTGCACCCTCACCGAGATTCAGACCTTTCCGGTCTTGATCAAAGGGCTTGCAGGGTGAGTCATCCGTAATCATAAGCGAAATAAAACCATTATAGGTGACGTGGCAAAGCTCGTCAGCCCCACCGGCCAAAACGATATCGCAAAGGCCTGCTTGTATCCAGAGAGCCCCGAGTCCGACGGCATCCGTGCCCGAGGAACAAGCATTGACCACTGTCTGACAGGGCCCGGTCAGGTCAAACTCCCTGGCCAGTACTGACGCCGGATTGCTGTAAAGAAACCGGGTGATGGGGGCCATGTCCGGTTCTTCGTCTCGGCAGTATTGCCGGTAAAAGGCTTCATTGTTCATGGCACTGCCCACGGTGGTACCCATACAGATTCCTACCCGTTTTGAACGAAGCCATTCCCCATCAAGTCCGGCATCGCCGACGGCCTCATGGGCTGCGGCCAGTGCCAGCCTGGCGGTACGCGATATATCGGAGATCCCCTTAGGATCAAGAGATGCCAAATCGTCGGGCACTTCAAAAACAGGATAAGAACCGGAATGATTGGAGGTGAATCTCAATGGCGGCGCAGGTTCCCTGTCTCCCTTGAAAAGAGAAAACATACATTCCCCCAAGTTGTTGCCCGGGGCACACAGACAGCCCAATCCGGTTATGGCCACGGAGGAGGATCTCATTAAGCTTTTCTTTCCTCTATGAAGGCAGCCAGTGAATTTATCGACTGAAAGGCGATACGACCTTTATCGAGGTTCTTGATTTCAACGCCGAAATGCTTTTCAACGAGAACAACGAGCTCGACGGCGTCCAAAGAATCGAGTCCCAGCCCCTCGCCAAACAGAGGGGCATCATCATCGATTTCTTCGGGTTGGACCTCTTCCAGATTGAGTTCTTCCACAATCATTTTTTTCAGTTTCTCTTTAATGGTCATAAGACAACCTTTCTTAACTTAGATTACTTCCTGATCTTCTTACCACATATTGTAAAAATTAAAAAAGGGGAAATTGACGGAAACCGTGTTTTTTCATCACCCAAAAGCCTGTCTCCCATGAAGACGGAACAGATACCGGATGGCTTCCTTGTCATCAAAGGGCACTTTAGTCTTATCCGGCCCATTGATCCCGATGACGGCCTTATCGATCAATGCCTTTCCAAAATTGACATAAATTCGGAAGCGGTTCAACCTTTTTTTAATAAATTTTTATTCAATCTTCCGTCGCAGATCATCGTCCGCCTTTTTTCTTGTATTGCTTCTTGATCCATACTTTTTCTAAAAAACTTCTTGAGGTGGCAGATCGGTACCCTTTATTAATCGTTTTCAAAGGCCGGGAAAATGCCTATGTGGCAGGGGGACCAAGGCCCTTAGGGTGAGGCGGGTGTTGAGCAGGGAAAGGGCGAGATTATCTCTGATAAGATGAAAATGAGAAACCCGTTCCCGGGAAGGGGGATAAAAAACTGAAATATACACCTCCTTGATTTCAATCCCGGCCCAGGCCGCCTTCACCAAAACCTCCACCTCGAAGGAAAATCGTTGGTCGTGAACTTTCAGCCAGGCAAGGACGGCCAAGGGGTAGGCCCGGAATCCGCTCTGAGTATCTTTCAGAGAACTGCTGGTTTGGACCCGGAACCAGAAATTGGAGAAACTCCGGCCGAACCTAGATAACAAGGGTGAGGCCTTTTTATCAAAGATCCTGGTCCCCAACACCAGGGCCAGAGGGTTTTCCTGGATCACCGGGAGAAAACGCAAAAAATCGGCCGGGTCATGCTGCCCATCGGCATCAATGGTGACGATATGGGTCTTCCCCATGCCTTCGGCTTCCTTGGCAGCGGTCAAGATGGCAGCGCCTTTCCCCCTGTTTTCCGGATGACGGACAGCCCTATACTTAAGCCCTGAAAGCGTTTCCAGGCCTCCGTCGGTACTTCCGTCGTCAACAACCAGTACATCGGAGCCTGTTGCCAGGGCCTTAATGACCATGCTCCTTAAGGTTTTACCATGGTTGTATACCGGGATCACGATAATGACTTTTAAATTTTCAGACAATATCCGGCTCCCTCATAGTCATTTCCGCAACCCGGGTTTGTTAAAAGAAACCAGTGTGTCCCACAGGGGGCCCCGGTAACCGAACCGTCTCAGGACCTTAATTTTTTCTTGGCTGAGAAGTGGTGGAAATAGTCTCTGCCGTTGGTGTTTGAAGGCTTTTTCCAGGGTCTCATTCAGGGCTTCGAAAGCAATGTCCGGGGAAAAATAGAAAACTGGCCTTAAAAGGGAATCCGATTCCTGCACAATCCCATCGCTCACGGCACGGTGGTGAAGGAGCGTTCCGGGAAAAATACGCACCCCGGAAAAGGCCAGGACCACACAGTTTTTTAACAGCTCAATATTGCGCAATCCTTCCTGGACGGTATCTTCGTTCTCCCCGGGTCCCCCGAACATCAGGTAGTGGCCGCAGGGGATTTCCTCCTCCAGACAGGCCTCATTAAAACGCAATACCTCATCAAAACCAAAACTCTTGTTAAGTCCTTTTAGGGTGGTATCGCAGGCAGCGTCCGTTCCGGCTTCTACGGCGTAAAGGCCGGAGCGTTTTAACAGCCGAAACTGTTTGGCTTCGATTCCCTTGGGTTGAAAAAAAGCCGACCATCGAATCCGGATTTCCTGGCGCAAGAGTTCTTCCACTAATTTTAGATATTGCCCTTGAATATCATTAAATACCGCGTCGGTAAAAAAAATGGTCTCGATCCGATAGTCTTTCTGCAACTGCCGGATATCTTCGATGACCGACCCGGGTTCCCGGTACCTGAACCTTGTTCCCTCTAGCGTCGGATAGGTGCAATAGGCACAGTGATGAGGGCATCCACGTTTGGTCAGCAAGCCGATAATCCCGCCGATCTCGTCATAGTGGTTTAGGATTGTTTCATTCCACAAGGGACGAATGGGGATATCCCCGGTCTCAAGGGAGTTGACCTTTCGTAAAATACGGGGCGGAGTGAGCCCTTGTTTAACCTGCTCAATCCAATCGTTAAAAAGTATTCCGCCATCCCCGACTATCCCATAATCGGCCTCAACATATTCAAGAATCTCCTCGGGCATAATCGAAAAGGCCGATCCGCCCAAAACCACAGGGGCCCCGGTGGCCTCTTTGATTTTCTTTATGACTGCCCTGTCCGAGGCCAGGGTCCAGGATTCTTCCGAGGTAAAGGAGTTTACACTATCGATATTGCGCATCGAAATCCCAACGAAATCGGGATTGAATTCCTGGATGGTCCGATGAAGACAGGCGTAAGACCGGTCTTCGTTCAGGAGATCAAACTGTCGGACATGGTGACCGGCCGAAACCAAGGCCGAAGCCACAATGGCCATCCCCAAGGGATATACAGGATAGGGTTCGGTCATGGTGTTGGAAGAAAGAAGAAATACCCTACTCATCGGTTTTCGGTTCGGTTTTAAAGGACCGCTTCCTCCTGGTGTCGTATCGTCGGTAAGTCCCGTCATCCATTTCCCGCCGAATGACTTTCTTAAAGAGCTCGCCCATTTTAAGCTGGTAGCCCCCTCCCTGATAAAAGGTGTCCCAGGCGTAATGAAACATTGTACGAAGTTTTTCCGGGGTCATATGCTTGGGTTGAAAGACGACCTTGTCCGCCGTGTAGTCAATCCAGTTATTGCTGAGAATCCGGCCTTCCCTTTCCATCTGGTCACGTATGGGAGAGTGGGGGAAAGGGGTCATGATGGTAAATTCCGCCATGTCAATCCCGATCTCCAACAGAAAATCCACCAGTCTCTTGATATAATCCTCATCCTGGTCGTCGGTTCCCAGAATGATGGTGCCTTCAATGCCGATGCCATGGTCCTTCAGCCTTTTAACCCGGTTGCGGATCACTTCCGAGGTGTCAAAAATGGCCTGGTACACATACCAGGAACCGGCCTTGGCTGCCAGAGATAAGACCTGGTCGTCATCAAGGATCGGATGGGAAACCCACTTTTTTTTAAGGGGAATCATAGCCGTGAACAGGTCTAAAAGCCATTGACGGTCCTGGGCCAAGGAATTGTCAACGATGAAAAGCCTATTGTTGGGTATAGCAGTCATTTCTTCGATGACCCGGTCGATAGGCCGGGGACGGAATTGCCGACCCCCCAGGAAACCCGTGCAGCAGGGAAAACAATTGAATTTGCATCCTCTGGAGGCATGAACCAGATCAAACATCTGGACACCACGGTAGTTGTAGAGAGAACGATTAAGGATCTCCCGTCTGGCCGTGCCCACTAGACTTATCTCCGGAAAATCATTCATGTAGTTATATACTTTTTTCAATCGGCCATACCTGAAGTCCGAAAGGACTGCGGTGAACCTGCCCTCCACTTCACCTAAAAATACCGAATCTGCATGTTCTATCACTTCCTCGCTATGAAGCATCACGGCAATACCACCGAAAATGACTGGAATCCCTTGACCCCGAAAATACCGGGCAAGTTCAAAGGCCCTGGGAAGCTGGCTGGTGAGCATCACGGAAAGGGCAACGATATCGGGAGAGGACTCGAAAGGGATCTCCTGAACATTTTCATCAATAAAGGTCAGATCGACCTCGGGAGGGACCTCGGCGGCAAACACCACCGGGCCGTGGGGGGGAAGATGAAATTCCCTCTGTCCTTCCAGTTTCGGCCAGGAGGGGTAGATGATGGTCATTTTCATGGGTTTATTTTGTCCTTCTTTAACACGAAAATACCGTACGTCGTTTAGCGTCCGTTGTTCGGCGAAACCAATTTTTTTTCGTAATGCCCTCCGCAGGCAGGCATGAGGGTTTAACACAAAAAAAGATTCTAGGATTATAGTGTTCTATTTTTAAAGTTTCAAAGTTTTTCACTTGAATCCTTGACCCCTTGAATCCTTGAATCCTTTTTCATACATTTTGGTGCATCTACCGGCCAGGTCATAGAGGTCTTCAACCTTTTTCCCATTGAAAAAGATTGTACCCCTTTTGTTTTGTGTCAGTGCTCCGTAGGACAGGTCTTTCCCCCTGGACTCTCCCTGGAGAACAAAGAAGAGTGCCCCGGGAACCGACCGGCCTGTCAGGCCCAGCCCCAGGGGAGGGCTGGCGTCACAGATCCCGGTAATGACCGCTTCACACTCCTCTCCGGCCATGGAGTTCATAGCCAGCCGCAGACCGGAAAGGCCGGAAAGAAATGATTCATGGATAATAAAGTCGGCCCCAGTCAATCCGAAATGGATAGCTGCCTCACCGAGAAAGGTGTTGGGAAGGGTATAAGCAAAAAGGTTCGGGCTGGCCAGACGCCCTCCCTCGGGCCGGACTGTATCATAGTATTCCACATCCGTTTGCAGACACCCGTAAACCGTCGAGGCTATTACGGCAATATTTCTCATCTCCATCCATTGATCTAAATTCGCATCTTTTAGAGCAAGGGCTATGGCTGCTAACCCAAGCCGGGAGTATTCATCCATTCTCCCATATCGGGGGACAGGCTCAAAAAAAATATCTTTGGGAGAGAATTTTATCCGGCCTTCTCCGCTGCCGGGGCGAAAAAAGGCCTGCCTGCCTTGTCCTACTCCAGCGCTGTTCACCCAGCCTATACCGGTTATCATGGCCTT
>JBEKPQ010000088.1:0-17271 GCA_049520575.1 Thermodesulfobacteriota bacterium
AGGGGAAACTGAGTCAGATCATTTCCGAGTGGGAACAGACACAAACCCGACTCGATGAAGCAGAGATTCTTCTTGACCTAGCCTTGGCTGAAGAGGACCAGGAAACCCTGTCGGAAGTTCAAACCCGTCTCAAGGGTCTGGAAAAACTCCTGGCCCAAATGGAGTTTAATAAACTCCTTTCCGGGGAAGAGGATGCCTGTCCTGCCATCATGGCCATTCACGCCGGTGCCGGGGGCACCGAGGCCCAAGACTGGGCCGAGATGCTGTTCCGCATGTACCTGCGATGGAGTGAGCGACGAGGATTTAAAACCGAAATCATCGATCAGTTGCCCGGTGACGAAGCAGGGCTCAAAAGTGTAACCTTTACAATCGAAGGGAAATACGCTTATGGATACTTGCGTTCGGAAACCGGGATTCATCGTTTGGTCCGAATTTCTCCCTTTGATGCCGGGGGACGTCGCCATACTTCCTTTGCCTCTGTTTTCGTCTATCCTGAAGTGGAAAACGACATCCAGATTGAAATCAATGAAGCCGATGTCCGGGTGGATACCTTCCGGGCCAGCGGGGCCGGAGGCCAACATGTCAATAAGACCAGCTCGGCTATCCGTTTGACCCATCTGCCGACCGGCATCGTCGTTCAATGCCAAAATGAAAAATCCCAACACCGGAACAAAGACATGGCCTTCAAGGTTTTAAAATCAAGACTCTATGATTTGGAACTGGAAAAAAAAGAAGAAAAAAAGAAGGAGATCCACGAGGGCCAGGCCGATATCGCCTGGGGAAGCCAGATTCGTTCCTATATCCTGGCCCCATATCGGTTGGTTAAGGATCACCGAAGTCAATTGGATATAGGCAACGTAGATGATGTGCTGGACGGAGGGATTGATCCGTTTATAGAAGCCTTTTTATGGTTGAAAAATAAATGATGGCTTCGTAAAAAGTCCATAGGCTTTGTTGCGCGGCATCCTTCGTCGTTGCAGCGTACATATTGTACGCCTCACTCTTCAAGATTTGCGCGCCTCACCTCTGGGCTTTTTACAAACCCATCACATTTTTTTTCAGAAAGTTTCTTAAAATTCAAATGGTACTAAAAGTCATTTTAATTCAGGGGGATAAATGAACTATAAACATATCCAAACAGAATTAAAAGAAGGATTGGCCACGATTATTTTAAACCGGGAACCCCTCAATGTTCTAAATATCACCATGATGAAGGAAATCAATCAGGCCTTAGATTCTTTGAAAGGGGAAAAGATCAAGCTGCTTCTTTTCAAGGCCAAGGGCAACGCCTTTTCCGCCGGGGTTGATGTTGGGGAACATCTCGGGGACTGGGTAGAAGAGATGATCGAGGTCTTTCATGGGATCTTCAGGCGGATGGATGCCCTGCCTGCTGTTTCTATTGCTTCGGTGCAGGGTGCGGCCTTGGGAGGCGGGTGTGAACTGGCCCTATATTGTGATCTGGTCCTGGCTTCGGAAAAGGCCAAATTTGGACAGCCGGAGATCCAGGTGGGAGTTTTCCCCCCTATAGCCACTTTGATTTTACCAAGAATAACAAGCCGGAAAAAAGCCCTGGAATTGATCCTGACGGGAGAAACAATCAATCCTCAGGATGCCTTGTCTTTAGGGCTGATTAATAAAGTGGTCCCGAATGAAACCTTGGAAGTAGAGCTGGAAAAATTTTGCGAAAAATTTTTGCGCCTAAGTGGTTTGGTCATGTCTTTGACTAAAAAAGCCTTTCATGCTGGCTTAATGGACCCTTCTTTCCAGGGATTGAAAAAAATCGAAAAAATCTATCTTCAGGAATTGATGAAAACCCAGGATGCCGAAGAAGGCTTGAAGGCCTTTTTGGAAAAGAGAAAAGCGGTCTGGAAAGAGACCTAAAAGAATCGACAACGATCAATAAGAAACAAGTCAGAACCACCAGCCTTGCCGGTGATTCTGACTTCTCTTAACTTCTTGACTCCTCGACACTTATCTTGCGGTGTATAAATTTTTAAACAACAAAAAAACCGCCCAAAAAAAATCTGAGATTTTAACGAAGCCCTATCGCCTTAAGTTTTCGATAACCGTCGCCACGCCGAGTCCGCCGCCACAGCAGGAAGAAAAGAAGGCATATTTCCCACCCTTTCGGGCCATTTCCTTCATGGCAAACATGCATATCCTGGCCCCGGATGCCCCATTGGGATGACCGAAGGCAATCGCCCCTCCCAGGGGGTTCCACCTGCTCATGTCGATCTTGGAGCCGGTCTGCTTTTCAAGTTCTTTGATTACGGCCAGGTTTTGCACAGCAAAAGCCTCATTACATTCCATTATGTCCATATCGGAAAGCTTGAGTCCTGCTCGTTTTAAGGCCTTCGGAACGGCATAGGCCGGGGCGATACCCATAATCTTTGGATCAACGCCAGCTTCGGCACCGGCCAGCCACTTGGCATAGGGCTGATAACCGTATTCCTTGGCCTTCTCCGCGCTCATGATGAGCACAAAAGCTGACCCGTCGTTCTGCCCGGAGGCATTGCCTGCGGTTACCGTCCCGCCTTGTTTAAAGGCTGGTGGCAGCTTAAGCATGAGTTCCAGTTTGGAATCCGGGCGGACATGTTCATCGACCTTAAAAATGACTTCCGGTGTTTTCCTGGTGGCCGGGAAGATGACCGGGACGATCTCTTCAACAAATTTTCCAGCCTCCATGGCCGCCTTGGCTCGCATCTGGCTGTTATAGGCAAATTCATCGGACGCCTCGCGGGGTATATTGTACATGACCTGCAGATTTTCGGCGGTAAGTCCCATGCCCAGATTCTCTTCACGGACCGGCGAAAGCTGCAGTTGGATGGGCATGGGGGGAGTCAGTCTATAGGGAGGGGTGGCCATCGAAAACTTAGCGGCCATCTGGCTGTAAGATTCCATACCGCCAGCGATGATCACATCCGCCTGATTGGCTAAAATTTTCCAGGCGGCATGGTTGATGGAATCGATGGCCGAACCGCATTGCATTTCAATGTAAGAGGCCGGCGTTTCATATCCTAGCCCGGCATCGAGCGTGGCCCATCGGGCCGGGTTCATGGCCTGAGAACAATGGGTGGCGCTGCCCAAAAAGACGGAGTCGACCACAATCCCCTTCTCTTTTATTTTTGTCTTTTCCACTAAGCCCTTGATGCCGATACCGGCCAGCTTTGACGCCGAAAGGTCCCTTAATGTCCCGCCCATACGTCCAAAGGCCGTACGTGCGCCGTCTACAATAACCACTTCTCTTTGTGCCATAACACGTTCTCCTTTACTTTTTTTATTGGTCATGCCAGAAAAAATCTGACATTATCCCAGTAGTACTAAATAATATTATTAAACAAATTCAGATAATAAATCAAGCAAATTCATTAAATTCCAAAGAGATATTGTTAAAATACAAGGGCAGTCTGGTCGACAGGGAACAGGTGGAATCAGGAAGCTATTGGTATGACTTTTTAAACTTTTTTATTGACTTCCATAAGTTCTATCCCCTGCTGAGTGATGGCCCTAATGTGTTCCGCCTCCTGACCCCCAGAGGGGAACGTGCCCTCCCGGCATAGAAGCCAGCCTAGGGCCTCATGCCTCGTTTTTTTGGACCCAGTTCACTGGGCAGCAGTCGGTAGGCCGTTTCTATCCATTCGCATAGTAACGGTCTGGTGTCGCGCGGATCGATGATCTCCTCAACCCCGAAAATCTCGGCCGTCCGAAAAGGGGAGATCACTTTGGATAAACGGCTTTCAATTTCTTTTCTCAAAGCCTCAGGGTCTTCCGAAGCTTCAATTTGTCGCCAATAGGCTGCCTGAACGCCCCCTTCGATAGGAAGCGATCCCCATTCTCCTGAAGACCAGGCATAACGCAAATTCAGCCGGGAATGGTTTCCGTGGGCCGCTCCGGCTACCCCGAAAACCTTTCTAAGGATGATGGAACACCAGGGGATTGTGGCCTGATAAACTGCAAATATAAAACGGGCTCCGAAGCGTATGGTCCCCTGCTTTTCGGCATCAATGCCGATCATAAAGCCCGGGATGTCCACAAAGCTGACCATCGGTAGGTGAAAGGTATCGCAGATGTCGATGAAGCGGACCATCTTGTCGGCCGCCTGAGCGGTGATGGCCCCGGCAAAAAAATTCGGATCACTGGCCATGACCCCGATCGGACGTCCCAACAACCGGGCCAGACCAGTCACTACTGAACGCCCGTGCTTTTTCCCGATCTCGAAAAAAGAATTTTTATCCAGGACCAGGGTTAGAATGCTGCGAATAGGGTATGGGAGGCGTTTATTTTTGGGAATAATACCTAAAAGCTCTTCTTCTCGACGATCGGGTGGATCGTCGGATTCCTCGACCGGGGGTACTTCATACACCGAATTGGGCATATAGGATAAAAAACGGTGGATTTGTTTAAAGGCGTCTTCTTCGGAAACGGCATCATTATCTACTGCGCCGAACCCGCCGGTGTGAAGAAAGGAGCCTCCGAGTTCTTCTTTTTCCACTTTTCGGCCCAGGGCCGGTTCAACAACCGGGGGGCCGGCCACAAAAATTTGGGCAGTTTTTTTTGGCATGACCGAAAAATGGGAAAAGATCACCCGGGCCGCGCCCAGGCCGGCTACCGATCCCAGGGCCGCACTGACCACCGGTACGGTGGAAGAGACTTAACGCTCCCACCGCCGCCAGTCCCATCGACCAGACGGATCATGGGCAGGCGAAGCTCAAGGGCCATCCGTTCAGCATAGGGAGCCTTTCTTCCGATAGCTGCATCGGCGGCACCCCTTCGGATGATGAAGTCATCGGCCCCGACGACCACACGTCGGTTATTGATTTTCCCGGAGCCCATAACGAAATACGAAGGAAATAACTTGACCAAGCGGTCTCCCTCATAAGTTGGGACCCCGGTAATGGCGCCCGTCTCATGAAAACTGTCTTTGTCGAGCAGTTTGTCGATACGTTCTCTGACATTCAGCCGGCCGGCGGCCTTATGCCGGGTCAAATTCTCCGGACCACCCATTTGAGTAGCCAGTGATTGACGGAGGTGAAGTTCCTCTACCTCAGCACTCCAATCTTTTTCAAACTCATCCTTTGAATTTCCCATGTCATCCTCTCAAGTTAATTCAAGTTCATTATTCTTTTTTTACTATCAGATTTAAAAAAAAGATGCAAAAAATTTGGAAAATAGCTGGGCTCCACCTTAGAATTTGTTAAGCGAAAAATACACTCTTTAGGAATTGTATCTTATTAAAATAAAATATCTATTGAAAAAAAAGAATAATGAGTTACCATTAAAATTTGAATTCAAGAGGCTAAAGATTCGAGTGAAATGGTTCGAAACTATAACTTCTTGTTTGACAGAACAAACAGAATTTAGAAGATATCTACTTTCTCCGCTTCCAGAAGAAACTGGGGAGAATCCAAGCTTCAGCGGAAAGGGAACTTTTTCAGCAAGCATGGACCGGACACAAAAAATTTTAACCGGGGACCTTCGGGCTGTAGCCCGGTTGATCCGCGACATCGACGATGGTCTGCCTGACGCCAGAGAAATCCTAAAACAACTTTATCCGCATACTGGCCGCGCCTATATCATCGGGATTACCGGTTCACCCGGGGTGGGGAAAAGTACCCTGGTGGATTGCATGATCCAGGTTCTGCGCGCTCGAG
This sequence comes from Thermodesulfobacteriota bacterium, assembly GCA_049520575.1. Classification (GTDB taxonomy): domain Bacteria; phylum Desulfobacterota; class RBG-13-43-22; order RBG-13-43-22; family RBG-13-43-22; genus RBG-13-43-22. The sequence goes on from JBEKPQ010000088.1 coordinate 5,652, forward strand.
GGAAAACGGTCGGGGTCCTGGCCGTGGACCCCACCAGCCCGTTCAGCGGTGGGGCCATCCTTGGGGACCGCATACGCATGCAGAGGCACAGCACCGATGAAGGGGTCTTTATCCGCAGTCTGGCCACACGCGGCCATTTCGGCGGTCTAACGGCTTCGACTCGCGGGGCAATCGCCGTTCTGGACGCCATGGGCAAGGATTATATCCTGGTGGAGACCGTAGGGGTCGGGCAGGACGAGATCGAAATCGTCCGGGCCGCTCATACCACCCTGATTGTCCTCATACCGGGTATGGGTGATGATATTCAAGCCATCAAGGCTGGTATCCTGGAAGCCGGGGATGTCTTTGTCATTAACAAAAGTGATCGGGAAGGAACGCAAAAGACCCGACAAGAACTTCAAATGATGATCGAGATGGATAAAGACCGTAAATTGAAAGGGGGTTGGAAACCGACTATCTATGCGACTGAAGCGGTGAAAAACGAAGGGATTAATGAATTGATGGCCGGTATCGAGGAACATCGGACTTTTCTTTTTCAAAAAGATGCGGCCTATTTTGAAAGGTTTCAACATGACCGAGTCCGTATGGAACTCTTCGACCTAGTTAAACAGGATGTCGTTCAGGCGGTTATGGAAAACCTGACACGCACTGGTCAATGGGAGGCATTTGTCCGGGAACTGATTAATAAAAAATCGGACCCCTACAGTTTAAGTGAACAGATCATTGCCCTCTATCTAAATGGATACAAGGCTCCTTAATCGAAGGATAGCTTAAAATTCAAAACTTAAAGTTCAAAGGTCAAAGAAAAGGATTTCGATTTCTGCCTTGAGCTAACAAATCTGAGAGGAGAGACCTATGAGTATCAATTATCCATCCCTGTTTTCCCCTTTTCAAATAAAAAACCTGACTTTGAAAAATAGGATTGTCATGGCCCCTCTGTATCTGGGATACGCCAATCCGGACGGCACGGTTAATTCCTTAGTCCTGGATCATTACAAGGAAATGGCCTCCTCAGGGGTCTCTATGATCGTTGTGGAAAACGTGGGCGTTGATCCCGTTGGTTTGGGATCCCCCTTTACGCTGCGAATTGATGAGGAGCGGTTTCTCTTCGGCCTTTCCGGTCTGGCCAAGACCATTCATCAGCAAGGGACCTTAGCTATGCTCCAGATCAACCATGCCGGACGATATGCTTATCTACCTGAGAAAATAGCCCCTTCACCTGTCGATACTTGGGGGACCGTTCCCCGAGAAATGACCGAGGATGATATCGAGCGGACCATCGAGGCCTTTGCTACATCGGCCCGTAGGGTCAAAGAAGTCGGCTTTGATGGTCTGGAACTTCACGGCGGGACCGGGTATCTGATCGTCCAGTTTTTGTCGCCCAGAATCAACAAACGGATTGATGCCTATGGTGGATCGTTGGAAAACCGGATGCGTTTTCCCCTGAGAGTGGTTGATGCTGTTTTAAAGGCTGTGGGTCCGGATTTCCCAGTAGGCTATCGTTTTATGGCCGATGAATGGCTGCCTGATGGGCTCCATTTAGAAGAAACGGCCCTTTATGCCAAGGAACTTGAAAAGCGCGGTGTGGCTTATCTCTCGGTCATGGCTGGCACTTATGACTCCTTTTTTATTCCTGAATATGTTGAGGCAGAAAAGAAGGAAGGCTATATGGTCCCTTTTGCCCGGCAGATAAAGGAAGCGGTCACCCACATGCCGGTTATTACTGCCGGAAGGATTAAAACTCCGGAATTCGCCAATCGCCTAATCGAAGAAAAACAGGCCGACCTGGTCGGTCTGGCCAGAGTCTTATTTACTGATCCCCTTTGGGTTAGGAAGGCCCAGGGAACAGTGGCCGAGCCGATTGTTTCCTGTGAACCCACCTGCTCATTGTGTATGAACCGTTTAGCCGGCGGCAAACCGATCTTTTGTTCCCGATGGGACCGAACACGTCAAAAGAAGTTTTTGGAACGGATCGGGGAAAAACAAGAAAAGGATTGAAAGGAATTCGTCAATGAAATTGTTTGAACCCATAACCATAAGAGGCATGACCTTAAAAAATCGTATCGTCATGCTGCCCATGCAACTGTTGTTGGGCTTAAAAAACCGGCGTGCCCGCGCCTTTTATTTGGAGCGGGCCAAGGGAGGCGCCGGCGCCATCATCATGTGTGCGACTTCGGTGGATCTCTTTAACGACGACCAGGCTTGGGGCCGGCAGGATGGGGTGCGTCGGTTTGTAGAAAGCATGCAGTCCTTTACCGAAAAAATCAGGAATGCCGGTGCTAAGATAGGCATCCAAATTTGGCACGGAAACCAGTTGCCCGCGGGCGACGGGTCATCCATGGTCTCCGGGGCACAAATGGCAGCCCCTTCGGCCATAGACGATAAACGTGCACTGACCCAGGAGGAAATAAGATCCATTATTCACAAATTTGGGGCAGCATCCGGGGTGGCCAAAGAAGCGGGCTTCGATTTTATCGAAGTGCATGGTGCCCACGGTTATTTGCCCTGCCAATTTTTTTCAGGGGCGGACAATAAACGAACGGATGAATACGGCGGTGATCTTCATAAACGCATGCGCTTTGGTCTTGAGATAGTCGAATCGATAAGAAGTTCTGTCGGAGAAGATTTTCCCATATTTTATCGAATCGGCGCAGAAGAGAAAAGGCCCGGTGGTATCAACATCAAAGAGAGTCAATCTTTTGCTGTGGAACTTGAAAGGGCAGGGGTCGATGTCTTTGATGTCTCGATAGGTCTTCAGGCCGGTCGGAAGGCCTCACCCATGAAACAGGCCAAGATGGGTACCTTTGTTTATCTGGCTGAGGCCATAAAAAAATTCGTTTCTGTTCCTGTAATGGCCGTGGGACGGATCAATCTGCCGGAAGTGGCTGAATCGATTTTAGCGGAAGGAAGAGCCGACCTTATCGGCATTGCCCGGCAGTTGGTCGCCGATCCCTACTGGCCGGAAAAGGTCAAGGAAGGTAGGGCCGAAGAAATTACGGCCTGTAATTCTTGCAATGCCTGTTTTAAACCCATGCAGAAGGGTACTTGGAATCCCGACGACCCCATTTGCGCGATCAATAAGCGCGCCGGCAGAGAGTTCAACCTATGATTCCTGGAATTGTCAGTCCTTCATATAATATCCGTACTCTTTGGCATTGACATTGGTTCTCTTTTCACGACCTAGGGTGGAACTGGTGGTCGGCCCGTAATCATGCCCGGGCCAGACAATGGTGTCTTCCGAAAGTTCCATAAGCCTGCGTATGGAAGCGCCCAGGGCGGGGCGATTTCCACCGGCCAGATCCGTACGGCCACTGTCTCCCACAAACAACGTATCGCCGGTAAACAACTGCCCTTCGGCGTAGAGGCAAAGCCCGCCCGGGGAGTGACCTGGAGTATGGAAAACCTGAAAGGTTATTTCACCCAACTTGAATGTTTTTTCATCCTTCAACCTGATATCCGCCTTGGCAGCTCCCTTAATTAAATCATCCTCCAGGGCATGCATGACGATTTTGGCGCTGGTCAATTTTTTCAAGGCTGCATTGCCGGAGGTATGGTCCCCGTGGGAATGGGTGTTAAAAATGTATTTGATATTCAGATTTTCTTCCTTGGCCTTAGCAACGATGAAATTCACATCCCCACCCGGATCAATGACCATGGCCTCCCCGGTTTTCTCGTCTCCGATAATGTAACTAAAAACATCCCAAGCCCCTGTGGGTATTTGTTTAACGATCATAAAGACCTCCGATTTTTGAGTTGCCTGATATACTTTAGTCTAATTAATTATCATTAGCCGGATTTTCAAGCAATATGTTTTTTGTAACATTTTCTTTTAAATTGAGATATTATTAGTTATTATACTCACCCAAATATTTTTATTAAAATTTCAAAGGAAAATGATCATGAAAAAAAGAGGCTTACAAACCACTGCATTGGTCTTGACCTTGATGTTTATGTTTATCTTCCCCCTAATAACTTACGCCCAGGAGCTCAATCCGATCCAACTATTGAAGCCCCAAACCGAGGGTGGTCGTCCCTTGATGCAGGCGTTGAAAGATCGGAAGACTGACCGGGCCTTCAGTCCGGAGAAACTACCCCTTCAAACGCTTTCCAATCTGCTTTGGGCGGCCTTTGGAATCAATCGGCCGGATTTAGGAAAACGTACCGCCCCCTCGGCTATGAACTGGCAGGAAATTGATCTTTATGTGGTCCTTCCTGAAGGTGCCTATCTATATGATGCTAAAAATCACCTTTTACAACCAGTCAATAAGGGAGATTTTCGAGGGTTGACCGGCATTCAGCCGTTTGTCAAAGAGGCCCCCGTTAATCTTATTTATGTGGCTGATTTTTCGAAGATGACTAGAGCCACCAATGAGAATAAGGAGATTTTTTCAACTGCCGACACAGGAGCGATCTTCCAGAATGTCTATCTTTTTTGTGCTTCTGAAGGATTGGCGACAGGCGTGCGGGCCGGTATCGATAAAACATCCCTGGCCAAGGCCTTGCAGCTTCGACCGGACCAGAAGATCGTTCTGGCCCAATCGGTAGGCTATCCTAAAAAGTGAAGGTACAGATTACCGGGAATTGTAAGAGGAGGGGATATGCCTTTCTGCCCAAACTGTGGAAAAACATTTGACCAAGGAAATGCTTTTTGCCCGCATTGTGGGGTGAAGATTCTTCCAACGCTTTCTTCTTCCTTCGACGACCAGATTACGGAAGAGGAGTTTAGGGCTTTTATCGGTAAAAAAGCCGACCACTATTTAAGTAAATTCCGGTCGTTTTTTAGCGGAGCTAATTATGGTTTCGCGGTTACCTGGAACTGGCCGGCTTTCTTCCTGGGATTTATCTGGATGCTCTACCGAAAAATGTATCTCTGGGCCTTATTGGCTTTTTTTATCACCTTTACACCGGTGGCCTTACCGCTGACTATGATCGGTTGGGGGATCGTCGGCAATTACCTTTATTATTTACATGGCAGAAAAAAAATCCTGGAATACAAATCCCGTCAGGGAACAACCCCCATAGCCCTTTCCCTGTCCGACTTGGGCGGAGTCAATCGCTGGGTCTGGTATATTGGGTTTATTTTCTTCTTGTTCCTTGTATGCATAGTGGTTTTGGGATTTTTTATTTTTATATATTTTTTACAAGGTTCATTTCTAGGTAATCCGCAATCCATCGAAATCTGATTGAGTATAGGTTAAGAAATTTAAGTGGAAGAGGATTTGAAGATATACTTTACTTGAAGAGATTTATTGTCTAATGGAGAAGAAAGAAGGGTAGGGGGGTAAAAACTTACGTTTGTTGATTTCGGATTGTGGATTAAATCCATATTTGTTATAATGAACACAAATTTTATCTTAGAGCATATTAACTCAGGCTTACTGCCTGAACAACAGTATTAAATAAGATTAAGGAGAACACCTATGACCAAGGAACAAATTCAAGAGGTTTTAAATAAAATCCGACCTCAACTCCAGGCTGATGGGGGAGACGTGGAATTGGTGGATGTTAATGAAGCCGGGCAGGTTAAGGTTCGTCTGACAGGGGCCTGCGGGGGCTGTCCTATGTCCCAGATGACACTCAAAATGGGCATTGAAAAATACCTCAAACAACAGATTCCGGAAGTGGCCAGTGTAGAAGCGGCCTGAAAAGGCACGGTACGCGGTACAAAGTTAAAGGTGAAGGGTAAGAATACACCTTTAGGTAGCCGACGACTTTTTGCCTTGAACCTTACTCCGTTCATTTATGATATTTTTCACCGGACATGAAATTCAGATAGCGGTAAATTTGTTCCATTAAGAGAAGGGCGCTCATTTCATGGGTCAGGGTCATCCGGGAGAGAGCGAGGAGCCTGTCGGATTGTTTTAGAATTTTTTGGGAAAGCCCCAAGGGACCACCAATTAAATAATATATTTTTTTTACACCGATTTCAGCTTGTGTGTTGATAAACTCAAAGTGTTGAAGGGAATTCATTTCCTGTCCCTGACGATCCATAGCCACCCAAAAACCGTCATGCGGGACTTTGGTTAATATTCTTTCCCCCTCCTTTTGCAATATCAAAGACTCCGTTACCCCCTTGGTTAGACGTTCTTCTTTTATTGGGCAAAAAACTAATTTGGTGTAACGTCCGATTCGATGGCTGTACTCCTTAATTCCTTTTAGGATAAAGTCTTCTCTGATTTTTCCGACGGTAACCAATATGAATTTCATTTCCCCCGCATTTCACATTCCTAATAATCCGACCACTTTCATGGCCGTTTTTTCAACAAACTTCTGATATTCCTTTGGTGACTGAATCTTCATAGGAGCTGAAATTTGGTCCTGTTTTTTGGATTTCAAAGAAACCGGATAATTTTGCAGTCCTTTCTTAGGATGAATCTCAAAATCAGGCGGGAAGGTGTTATTGAAATACATTTCCTGGAAACCTGAAAATTTTAAAGAATGGGCCGTGGCATTTAGAATAGCCCTTTCTGTAAGTGAGACCTTTTTTTCTGCCAGGGCTTTCACCAAACCAGCCAGACTTTCACCTCCCTGAGTGCAGGCTATATGGCCGTTTCGGTTTGCCAAAAGCATATGATCCATAATCGCCTGTTCAGTAACCTCAACTACAAAAATATTTTGTTTTCCGCCGATCTGATTATATTGCTCGACCATTTCAATAACCCTGGGCATGGATACCGGGTTTCCGATCATGGCTGCCTGAGCCACGCTGGATTTGACCTTCACAGGCTTAAACACCCGATTCGCTATACGAGGCTCTAGATAATAGCGATAGACCGGATTAGCATGGTGGGATTGTACCCCGATAATCTTGGGCAAAGAGGAAATCAATCCATATCTAAATAATTTCAAAAATCCTGAAATAATAGCGGTAATATTTCCGGCGTTGCCGATTGGGACGACCAGGGCGGTACTTTCCATCTGATAATCCAAAGCCTGGGCCACCTCAAAGGAATACGATTCCTGCCCTAAAATTCGCCAGGCGTTTTTGGAATTGAGAAGGGCCACCGGATAGTGGTCAGAGAGATATTCCACAACCTTCATACAATCATCAAAGACGCCAGGGATCTCCAGGACCGTGGCCCCGCTCCCCAGAGGTTGAGAAAGTTGTTGGGGGGTAACTTTACCTTTGGGCAATATAACCACCGACCGGACAGTATCGCCAAGATAGGAGGCATAGAGGGCAGCCGATGCCGAGGTGTCACCTGTTGAAGCGCACACAGCCAAGATGTTTTTCAGTTTCTTTTTAAAGATCAAATAATTTAAATAACTTAAGGCACAGGCCAGACCACGGTCCTTAAAGGAAGCGCTCGGGTTTTGGCCTTCATTTTTAAAAGAAAATCTTACGCCGATCCTTTTCTTGAGCTCTTGATTAGCTTCAACTAAAGGGGTATGTCCTTCCCCTAAGTAAAAAATATAATCAAGAGGTATTATTGGGGCAATGAACTCATGGAATGAAAAAATTCCCTGTAAAGCTGGAATGGTGGACATCCGGCGATAATCAAAAATCTGTTGCCATAATTTACCTGACCGTTTCATCTTCATTTTTTCATCCAAATCATGAATAAGCAAGACCCCTCCACAATCTGGACAGATATATAAGAGACTATCGATGGAATAGGTCTTCTGACAACCCAGGCAACGGTATTCCAGATGTCCTTCAATTTTGGGGATGATATAAGGTCGGATGTTTTTGGGAAATTCGGCAAGTTCCATGAGAAAAATCCTCCACGATTATTTATGGGCCGTTTTGAATCCCGGTCTTTACGTTTGTTAAACACATTTAAAACAGCTTTTATTATTTTTAAACAAAAGAGGGTAAAGTGTCAATGAATTTACTTGGATTAGGCTTGAATTACAAGTCCGGTTCGGATATAACTTCTTCTCCATGAAACTTGAAAATATTTCAAAAAATTGCCTGGTCAAAGCGATCTTGTTCGACTTGGAAAAATATGGAAAGAAAGAGAGTTGAACTATTTTTCGGCCATTATATCGGCCGATAATACTGAAAGATTTAAACCCCGACCCCTACCTTAAGGCGCTTATTAAAATTCAACAAAAGGCATCAAAATGCTTAGTTATTGAAAACGCCCCTGCTGGGATCCAGGCTGCCAATTCGGCCGGTATAACCTGTTTTGCCGTTTCTTCAACCCTTGCCGAAGAGAAACTGTCCGGCGCTCAAAAAATATTTCCAAAACTTTGCTCTCCAACTGATTACTTCAAAAAAGTCCTAACCTAGCCAAAAGAAGTAACCTTTTCAGAGAATTAATCAATAAATCTTAATATTTTTTATTATATTATAATGTCTGATAAGATATATTATGTAAACAAATTAAAAATTATCACAAAATTGACCATTGTTCAGATCCCTCTTTCAACTTTTCTACTTAACTTATTAATAATTTTAATCTTTATTTGTCGATATGAGGAAATATATTAGCCTTATATCAAATAAAATCGATTAAGATATTGACTCCTATCGAATAATCCATATTGAAAATCAAAAGCTATTCATTATACCTTACCGTGAATCCCAAGATTTTTTATGTTGATTAGTTAGATTGGAGCGGAACAAGGAACCCTTTTTACTTTATTTATATACTAATAATATAATGTATTTACTTACGATTATTGCCAAACATTAAGTTAAATAATATATTATTTATATAACCTACATTATTAACTAATTATAATTACAATCTAATTTTTATTTTAAATTATATTAATATAAAGTAAATTATTATTTTAAACACATAACTTATTAATATTATAACCAAAAATTACAAGTAGCTCATGTGCCGCTCTAATAAGTAAGTTGATATATTTTTTGGGGTCATATTTCTCTTCACCGGTTAAAAACGGGGCAGGAATTAAATTTTGATCAGATGAATAGGTAGCCGATTCCTCTGCTAAAAGGTACCCTACCCGTTGACCGGGATAGAGAGTAAGACCAACTGTTTCAAGTTGTTGGAGAACAAGGGTCGTTGGCGTATTCACCCGATATTCTTCCCAGGTCTTCCCAACAAGACGGGTAATGACCAGATCTCGAGTATCTACCTGTCCTTGCTTTAGACAGGTAGTATACTCCCTTAGGCGTTCCAGGACCTCTGGTATCCGTTTTTCCAAGGCCGAACGGTCCTGAGCCACAGCCAGGGTCAGCAGGAGTTCTTCTTGAGCTTTTTTAATGAACAAGGGGGTGTCATGACGACAGCAGTCGATCCCTCGTATTTTCACGGTTCCGTTGGTGAAAAGCCCGAAATATCGATTAGCTACCGGCCGAGCAGACCGGACCTTTGAAGGAAGAAAGGCGATCCAGTGATAAATCCCTTCCAGGCTAATCGGCACCCCGGTTCGATTGGTGATTTCCCCTAACAGGGCCTCTATTTTTCCCGAGGTCATTTCCGGTCCGCAGATCCAAAGGGAATCCGTAAGGCCGTGAAGGACCTGAAATCCGTTCTCTTCGGCCAATTCCTTGGCTGAAAGGAGTTTGTCCCGGCCAAAAGCGGTAATGGCCTCATGGGCCTCGATACAGCCAAAGCGGGCATTTTTATATCCCAGATACCCGAAACAGGTCACCAGCATCCATTTAAGGGCCTTTTGCATTGATTGATAAAGGAGTTTTTTAGGGTGACCGGCACGGGCCCGGTCTTTGAGCTCAACCCTCAGGGCCAGGATCGGTTCCAGGATTTCAGGCACCAGACCTTTTCGCTTTTGACAGATGTTATAACCTGTTTCCGGAACGACGGCCTCGGGACAGCAGCGGCAAAGCATGGTTTCAGGAGAAATATTGTGCCGGACCATAATATTGGGATACATGGAAACAAAATCGATTTCGGCCACCTGTTCCCAAAGCCCGATTGGGGGCTGCAGGACCAGCCCGCCCTTATCCGCTACTAAGAGATCCCAGGCCGTCTTAAATGTTTCAGGGCGGCCCTTTTTCCAGGGGATGAGGATTCCCTTTTGAACGGCTCGATCCAGTTGCATGGAAGTGATGGCCGTGCCCGGTGTGGCCCGGGCCACGGTCTGAACCGGCAGTTTGGTCAAACGGGAGAGAAAAAGAATCCCTTCCAACCCGGATTCCCGGTAGAAAAAAGAGTTTTCCTGATCAATATGCAGCCGCCCATAGAGAGGAAAAGCAGTGCTTTGATAGAGGACCTGCCCATAAGAAAAATAAGAGCGCCCCTGCCCTACCCGCATCCGGCTGGGGGGATGGGGGTCTCGATCTAGGACTAAGGCTATTTTCTCCTTTTGGGCTGAATGCCAGAAAAAAGGGAAAATTCGAGCATCCCCATGACGAGACAGGATGAGATCCGGATCATAATCAGTCAGGAGGCGGTTCAATTCTTGTAGAAGTTCATTTATTCCTACGGCCTCTAAATAAAAAGAAGTGTTTTCAAAAGTAACCCGTAGGGAATTCCCTCGGTCAAGAGGAATCTGCGGATGAGCAGTCAACCCTATTTCCAAGATTTTTAAGTCCGGGAGGTTGGCCTCCGGGTCCCAGGGAGAATCCACGACCGTAACCCGTTTCAAGGCATTCCTTTCCCACTCTATTTCACAGGAACATAAAGGGAAAAGGCCCTTCTTCCAGGCATAATACTGGGGGATACCCAGATCGCAGTTATAAAAAGTCAGATCTTCCGACCCGGCGGCCAGAAGCCGCAGGACTTCAGGGATTTTTTTCAAAGATCGAATCGATATTTCCAATACCGGAATCATCTTGCCGCTCCAGAACTCAATCCGTCTGGTCCAAGCCGTATGACGAATATAAAGGGCCAGTTTTTTTTCCAGAGTCCGGAGAGCGGGCTTTGGGCCCTGGGCATAAAAAAGAAAATTGAAAGAGTCGGTCAGACGAAGAACTTCACCAGAACAAAGCCGGAACCAGAGGACCAGGGAATCCTCATGAACATATAGATCCAACAGCCAGCCGCGGGAGATCATCTATTTTCCCGGATCGGTCTGTAAGGTCCGAAGCTCAACTATCTCTCGCCGTAAGCATTGCAAGGCCTTTTCCTGCTCGATGAGAATGGAGACCAGGATGGTCTCCAGGGGCCAGGGACGGGAGGCATAGACGCCGGCCTGGACGTGAAGACGGGCCAGGTCGAAAAGGCGGTCCAGAATCGCTTGATCTTCCCGGCGCAAGCCGCGGCGGAATTTCTTCCAGTCGGCATATTCCCGTTCTAGGACTTGGCTGAAGGGCAGGACCGTTCTTCCCATAATCGCTTCTGTCAGGCTGATGAAAAACATCTATCTGTCCCGCTATAAGCGGGATTACCCTCGTCCCGCGTCAGTCCAGCGTACTTCATTGTACGCCTCCTTCCTCGGGCCTTCGGGCGCTTTGTATCTGAACGTTTTTGCTCAGCCTGCGAAAAATTCTTGACCATCGCACTCCTATTTTCCAGGGTACATGGTGGATAAAGGCGGCTTTCGATTCCCTGTTACCCCCTGCCCTCTTGAATCCTTTCCCCATCGAATCCTGCTTTTAGGAGTTTTCCTTCCAACCCATCTTCCCCCAGACCGACCCGGATAACCCATTGAACGGACCTGGACAGCTCTCTTCCAAAATGCCGGTTTTTTAACTGCCTGGCGATAGGACTTTGGAAAAGGTAACACCCCTGCCCTCTTT
>JBEKPQ010000089.1:0-16783 GCA_049520575.1 Thermodesulfobacteriota bacterium
GAAGATCAGGGATATTCTGATCTCAGGAGGAGATCCGCTGACTCTGTCGAACAGTAGGCTGGAACATATTTTGGAATCGCTTCGTGAGGTTCCCGGCATCGAGATCCTAAGGATAGGGACCAGGATTCCTGTGACAGACCCTATGAGAATCACGGAAGATCACGAACTGGTAGAGATGCTTAGGAAGTATCGGGATGAACCTCCCCTCTATATTAATACACATTTCAACCATCCACGGGAGATAACCCATGAGAGCCGGTTGGCTTGCAGGATGCTGGCCGATACAGGAATTCCTCTGGGAAATCAGACTGTGCTCATGCGCGGAGTCAACGATGAGCCCGAGACGATGAAACAGCTTGTCCAGGGGCTTTTGACGATGAGAGTCAGGCCCTATTACCTTTACATGCCTGATCTGGTTGAAGGTACAGGGCATTTTCGAGTGACGGTCCAGACAGGGCTGAAGGTGATAGAACATTTGAGGGGTTACACCACAGGCCTGGCTGTTCCGCTCCTGATTGTAGATGGACCTGGAGGAAAAGGGAAAACCCCGGTAATGCCTGACTATGTTCAACGGCTCTCTGCCTCCGGTGCGATGATGAAGAACTATAGGGGCGAGGAATTCATCTATCCGAATCCGAGACAGGATGAGGCGGGAGAAAACGGTAAGAAATGAAAGAGACGATTGTGGTGCTGCACCAGGGGATCGATAGTCATCGAGGCGACCTCACCATCGATAACGCCTGCCAGGTAAGGGACAATCTTTTGGCCAGTCTGGCCGACTTAGGCTACAAGGGTATTTCGGTGTTTCTGGATGACCGGTTTGAATGGGCGCAACTGATTCTTGACGCCAAGCCGGACCTGGTCGCCAACGTGGCTGACCTTGGCTTCTTCTACGACAATGCCTTCGAGCCGAATATTCCCGCAGTCCTTGACGGATTGAAGGTCAACTACACAGGTTCTCAGAGCTATTCTATGTTCTTTTCAAGCGATAAGCGTGCTTCAAAACAGTATCTTGCTTCTCTGGGTATTCCAGTGCCAAGAGTCTGGTCCCTTGACCAAAGCAATGAATCCATGGAGTTCCCGGTCATTCTGAAGTATCGAATGATTCACAATAGTGTGGGGATCTCTGTAGATTCTGTTGCCGTTGATCGAAGAATGCTTGACGAGCAAATTGCTTCTCTCCGCCATGGTCTTCATTCCAAGCAGGATGAGCTCATCGCAGAGGAATATATCGACGGCGCAGAGCTCTGCGCAGGATATATCGGGAATGGGAAGGAACGCGAGCTCCTTCCCATTGTGTCCTTCCAGTTCGGCGAGAGCTTTAACGGAAGGCCTCGGATTAGGGACTTTTCGGCGAAATGGGACTCGCAGACAACAGAGTACCAAGAGACCAGTCCAAGCTTCGCAGCCCTGGAGGAGAAAACTGCACGAAAGGTGGAAGAGTGCGTTCATCGGATTGCGAATGCTTTTGTAATTCGGGACTATGCTCGTCTCGATTTCAGGTTGAAGAAAAATGAGGCCGGCGAGGCTGTTCCGCTGATTATTGATGTCAACGCCAATCCTGATCTCAACACCAACGCGACACTCTTCAAGATGGCTCAGTATGCAGGGTATGACTACACAGCCTATATTGGAAGGATCGTGGAATGCGCTCTGGCCCGTGATCCTTTTCGTGTTGGTTGGGCCAGCTATCGGTCTGCCGGGAGGGCTTAGCCACGGCGTAATCACAATGAAAGACTTGAAATGCTTCGACAAGGTCATCGTGGGAAAGCCCGATGTGCGTCCGGACTCGATCTCCACGAAGTACACGCTTGAGTCTCGAGGAAAATCCGTTTCCTCTGTGCTTCGATGCAAGTACCAAGAGCCGTTCGACCGCGCCAGTCTTCAGCGATATGCAAGTCTAATTTCTACTGTGCCTGCGATAAATGAAGGGCTCTTTGCCGATGAGATCCTATTGGAGTACGAGCTGACGCCTGCTTCTTACCAATTCTTTTCCACCATGCTGGAGAAGACCGCGCAGGAGATATTGGTACACGAATTCCTCTCGCGTCCGTTCTACATAAGAAAAGAGTTTCTGCCGCAGAAAGAAGATGTCCAAGTGCCGGCAGCAAAGCCAAGAGGAAAATTTCTCCCCGCAGGATTGGACTCCACGAACTATGGATCAAAGGAGAATATCGAGTCCAGGGTCATTGTCTCCAGCTCCGGAGGAAAAGAAAGCCTTCTCTGTTATGGGCTTATGAAAGAAGTGGGCGCTGAGGTCTACCCCGTCTTTTTAAACGAGTCCGGGGGCCACTGGAAGACAGCCATCACAGCCTACAGGGCATTCCAGCGACAGGACCCGAACACCAAGAAGGTGTGGCACAATCTCGATCAGCTGTTCCTGTTTCTGGTGCGAAACATGAGCATTCTCGACCAGGACTCCATCGAGCATCGAAGCCGCACCAAAGGGCAGACAGGCGTGGCGGATCCAATCAACCTGTTTTCCTTGGCCTATTACCAATTCCTGATGCTTCCCCTCGCCGAGAAGCACAAGATAGGGCATCTGTGTTTTGGCAACGAATACGATGATCCTACGGAGATTCTTGAAGGCCACAACAAGATCAATGGTATTGAATATTATCCAAAAGTGTACGATCAATCTCCAGAATACATGAGTCATCTCAATACCCTGCTTTCCAAAGAGGGTCTGGACTTTGGAGTATGGAGTCCGGTGGGCCCGATTACAGGGTTTCAGGTCGAAAGGATCCTGCAAGCACGCTACTCGTCCCTGCTTCCATTGCAGAGGTCGTGCCACCACACCCACATGGAAGGGGAGGTGAGCATGCCTTGCGGCCAATGCCAGAAGTGCAAGAGGATCATGTCTTTTGCAGTTGCCCAGGGTATGGATTACCACCGTCTTGGCTATTCTGACAGCCAGATCGCAGCGCTTCCCAATATGCTGGCGACCCTGCATCTCGATCACCATGAACAGGATCATCTCTTCTTCAAATTGCACCAGAAGGGTTATGACGTGCAGGGAAAGAAGCACGACCATGTTGAGATGATGCATTTTGACAGCTACGGCACTCACGTCAACGATATTCCTGAGGTCTTCAGGCCGCAACTCTATAGCATCCTTTTGAACGAAACGTCAGGGGCGGTGTTCATGGGTCAGCATCATCAATGGAGACCGTTTGATCTGGCTACAAGATTGGTAGATCAGCCACGGGAGGCTCACTGCCAATGAGGGACCTTCCTCTGATTTACGGCCAAAGAATCGTCCTGCGGCCGTTCGCCCCGGGCGATGCGGCTGACTATTCGGCCTGGCTGCAGGATGAAACCTTGCGCAGGATGGTGGGTGAGTCGCGGCTCACGCCGTCAGAGGTAGTCGAGAAGCAAGAAGTGTGGACACGCGACGACAAGATGGTTGAGTATATCATCGCCGACAAAACCTCCGGCAGGCCGATCGGTGACATCAGTGTGAAGTTGGAGGACGGCAAGGCGAAATTCGGGCTGATGATCGGCGATCAGCGGTATAGAGATGGCGGTTACGGAACCGAAGCCGCCGAGTGTCTCATGTCCTATGCCAAGGGTGTTCTCGGGACGCAAGAACTCTACGCAGAGATATTTCCTTTCAACACAAAATCCATCTCCTTTCATGAAAAACTCAAGTTCTCGAAATGGGGAACCTCGGTGGACGACAAGCATCGGGACTGTATCGTCTATTATAGGAACCTGTAGGGCTGACCCGCATCCGGGGGCCGCAGTTGCCCGTTTTTTAGGTGTGACGACTTCGGCCGTCAGCCGACTTCTGCCAATTCCGAAGAAACAGGATGAATGGCTTAAAAAAGAAGTATTAAAATCAATTCAGAAACAACGTCCCCTTTTAAACAGACTTGATCTCTTTCCTAAATCTCCACGCTTATATCAGGTTCAGGTCTCTCAGGCTGAGGGATTATATCACGGAAGCCACCCCTATCCCCAAATCGGTGGGTGCCTGTTGTTCCAGGGTCTGGCCTGTTCAAGCTGGCTTGCCAGTCGGAAAAGGGTCGCCTCGTCACTATAGCGGCCGGTGAACATCATTCCGATCGGCAAATTATCTTTCGACCAGCCCAATGGCAGCGATATGGAGGGCTGCCCTGTCATGTTAAAGGGAGGAGTGTAGCCATATATGCGTGCCTGGCGGTGGTTGAATTCCGCCGGTTCCACCTTCACCGGGTCGAGAAATCCTATGGGCGGCGGTGGCGTAATGGTCACCGGCGTCAGCAGCATATCGAATTCGCGCCACATGGCCAGGATCTGGCGTGTCATCATGCGCAATGTCTGCATTCCCCAGCCGATCTGCGAAGCCGTCAGTTTTTGTGAGGCGCGAAAGCTCCACAAAGCTAGCGGTTCGAGATCTTTTTCCTGCGGTTCACGGCCCAGGGCCTGTTTCCAGGACTCCATGGTGGCGGTGAATATCATGCCCGAAACGCAGGCCTGCGCAGAGAAAAGCGAACCCCAGTCGATGCCGAAGGTGGGCCTTTCGATCATGATGTGACCGAGTTCGTCAAGCAGTTCCACCGTCTGGTCGAATACCTGTTTCACATCCGAATGAAGGGGTGTGCCGGACGGATTCTCCACTGAAAAACAGATGCGAAGCTTTCCTGGAGGAGTTTGAATCTCGTCCATGTAAAGCCCCGTTTTCGGGGGCGGTGCGTAGGGAGCATCATCTTCGGGATAACCGGTCCAATCGAGCATGGCCGCGCTGTCCCGCACACTGCGAGTCAGTACGTGATCGACCACAAAACCGTGGGCGCGGTTGCGATCATCCGGACCGCCGGGAGTGCGGTATTGTGTCGGCTTCAGCCCGACAAGCCCGCATTGGGCTGAAGGAATGCGGATGGAGCCAAGCCCATCGCTGCCATGGGCCATCGGCACCATTCCTGACGCGACGGCGGAGGCCGCACCACCAGACGAGCCGCCCGAACTGTAAACAGGGTTCCACGGATTTCGGCAGATACCCAGATACCGTCCTTCGGTCGTGCCGGGAATCCCGAATTCAGGTGTATTGGTCTTTCCGAGCAGCACCATGCCCGACGCACGATAACGCCGTGTCAGTTCGGCATCGTATTGTGATACATTGTTTCGTAGATAGGCCGAGCCGTTGGTCATGGGCCAGCCTTTTACAGGCAGGTCAATATCCTTGATGAGAAATGGTACACCCCTGAACGGTCCATCAGACAATTTGCCTTTGGCTGCGGTACGGGCTTCGTCAAAGGCCTTGTAAATAACGGCGTTCAGTTTGGGATTGTGGCGTTCGATGCGTGCATTGGCTTCTTCCACCAATTCTGACGGTGATACCTCACCTTTACGTACCAGTTCAGCGAGCCCCAAACCGTCATATGATTCATATCCCGTGAATGCCATGAAAATTCCTCCGTTGAGATAGCGGTCCACCAAGGAGGTGGCCGGTTGGCTAAGAAGTTTTTTTGGCGATAATATTTGATATAATAATTATCTATGTAAATAGAGGAGGACGTTCGTTCTGAATTGACTTATTCCTCCTCTTCTATCCAATTGTAAAAAATCTTTGATGCTTTAGATGGGCTGGCGGCTATGCCTGCCTGTGCGTCGCACTCAGACAGGACCACCCATATCCCCAGTTCTATTACGGCTTCTATAGTATCCTCTCCCTGAAACTTCGTCAAAAGAAAAATCAAGATGACCTGATGCCCTTACAATCTATGGAAATACACTTCGACCCATCTCATCTGACCATAGGGCGTATTGTACAGTTCAACCAGTAATCAGTAATCGTTAATTTTCTGGTCTATCTTCTTAAAACAGTTGTAGGTATAACATTTGAATTCGGTACGCTGAGGCCATGTTCGAGGAAACTTGAGGGCTTCTTTCTGTAATCCTCAAACTTCCAATTGTGAAAAAAGACAAGGGTTCAATCGATAATCGTTATCAAGTCAGCAGGAAATTTAAACCATTGGCAAACCGAATGGCATTCCGATGCTTGTCATCTGGTCTTATGGATTGATCATTTTGTAATAAGTTGTCAAGGCCTTGATAGCCGCCACAGCCCTCTCCGGGCTGGGGAAAATGGGGAAGCCGTTAGCGGTTAATGTTTGTTGCAGGAGATCGGCCGGAAAGCCGTACGTGTATCCGACTATAGGTTTGCTGCAGACATCGCGTAACCGCATAACACTTTCGGCCTGGGTTTCAATCATCTTCATGTTTTGTTTTTTGGCTTGTTCCTCCGACAAGCCCATGGCTTTCATTAGCAGCTCCATCCTGCGCCCTTGAGCTATAAAATACATGAGCAGCATGTCGGCCTTTTCATCTTCCATAAGCGTCTGAGGGATGATCGAGAAAAGGTCGGAATTGTTCCGGGAAAAGGTCATGTCCACGGGATTGTTGATGCTGGCCGTAGGAGGGAAAAAAGGCCTCAGTTTCTCCTTGGTCGCCTCTGACAGATTCGACAGCTCCAGGCCGGCCCTTCCTGCGGCATCGGCTGCATTGGCTCCAGGCCCGCCCGAATTGGTTTGGATGACCAGACCGCGTCCTTTGGGCGCCGGCAGGCTTCCCAAGGCCCAGCAGAAATCAAACAGCTCTGTAAGGGAACTCGCCCTGAGTACCCCGCTTTGTCTGAAAAGGCCGCTGTAAAGATCATCCGGCCCGGACAGGGCGCCGGTATGCGAAAACCCGGCTCTACTCCCCATTTCCGTGCCACCGACATAAAGGGCGACGATGGGTTTTTTGGGAACAATCGATCTGGCCGTTTCGATGAAGGCCCTGCTTCTCCGAATGCCTTCGATATAAAGGGCGATTACCTTGGTCTTTTCACAAGCGCCGAAATAGTTCAGGCAATCGACGAGGTCGATGTTGGCCTCGTTGCCGACGCTGAAGGCCGAGCTGAATCCCAGCCCCATGGTGCACAGGTAATCAAACATCTGGGTGACGAAACTGCCGCTTTGAGAGGCCAGGCCGATAAATCCCGGCTTACCGTCATAAGTAAAGGGGGTCGGGTTGAGCTTGTGATGCGGATTGACTACGCCTATGCAGTTCGGCCCGACGAATCGGATGCCGTATTGATCGGCGGTTCTTTTCAGTTCGTCTTCCATCTTGGCGCCTTCCTGGCCGACTTCCTTAAAACCGCCGGAAATGACCACCGCTCTCTTGATGCCTTTCCGGCCGCATTCATCCATGGCCTGGCAGACAATGCGGGTGGGCAGAACGATGATGGCCAGATCCGGGACTTCGGGCAGGTCCATCACGCTTTTATAAGCCTGGTATCCCAGAACCTCGGTTTCTTTGGGATGGATGGGGTAAACAGGACCTTCATAACCCAGCTCCTTCATCGACATGAACTGGATGGTTCCCATGGTCGTGTAATTGTTCGACGCTCCGAAAAAGGCGATGCTTTTCGGGTTGGCAATAGGGAATAGGGGACTTTCTTTTATAGTGTTGATCAATTTGTGATCCTCCGGAACATAGTATCTTGTCATCTACAAATAAAAATAACCTTTTCAGAAGGCTTCGTCAAAGAGAAATTGCAGATTCCTTTTAGATAAAAAGAAGGAGTCTAAACCATAGTCAAGAGGAAGGTGATTGAAAAAAATTGACTTTTTGGCAATCGAGAGAGAAAATATTTTCATAGTTGGTGTATTGGGCATAAGAGGTTAAACGGAAAGGGTGTATCTGTCCGAATTGTATTGTTACACAGTTAGAAGATTAACGAAATTACAAACATTTTTCAGAATTTTTTATAAAAAAACCCATTTCCATGGACATTCCGGGAAAACTACTTAATTACATTGTTAGGTTTCGAATGAGCCGTTCTAAATAAGGAGTTCTGAGTGACAGATTCAAGTGAACTGTGGTTTCCGATCAGCTTAAAACTCGAAGAAGCAGGGTTCTTTCTCGACCAACTTAAGAATCAGTGCCGAAATCCGAAACATGTACTTTTTAACCTCTCGGCTTTTGTATCCAGTGCCAGAAGTGTAACCTGTCATATTGAAAAACAACTGACCTCAAAATCACGTAAGCTCTCAACTATCTACCACGACACTGTAAAAGAACTTCTATCAGACGAGTTCTCGAAATATTTCGTTGGTTTGCGTAATCGTAGTCTGCACCAAATGTATGTCAAGCTTGCATTTCAACTTGTCGAACACCGTAAGGAAGGCGGCAAAGACTACTTGGTTCTCCATGCATCAAAGCAACCGGCATCCCCTTCCGACAAACACCTTTCCTGGCTCGAAGAAGTCTTAAAAGTTGAGCTGCATGGAACTGCTCAATGGGTATTGCCAGACTTTCCTGGGCGGGGGAAGACACATCTGATCTATGCATGTGAAGAATACTTGCAACGCCTGAATGCTTTCATTCCTGTTTTGCGTGAGCGTATAGACAGCGTTGAGCAACACGACACTTAAATTAGATAGTATGGTTGAGTATTCCCGAAAAGGATAGATGAAAAAGCTAACTCTCACCGAGATGAAAGACATCGCCCATAAACGAGGCGGACTTTGCCTGTCCCAGAGCTATGAGAACAGCCAATCCAAACTCCGTTGGCGTTGTGCTAAAGGTCATGAATGGGAAGCTGCGCCGTACTCTATCAAATCGGGGAATTGGTGCAGACAATGCGCGGTGGAGGCAATTGCTGATAGGCGGCGTATTCCCTTGCAGGAAATCTTGGAAATGGCCAAGTCCAAGGGTGGCCAATGCCTTTCCCGTGAATACGTCGGGAACAAGGACGATAAGCTGCGTTGGCGGTGTTCCGAGGGACACGAGTGGGAAGCGACATTGGGCAAGGTGAGAAATGATGGAAGTTGGTGTCCAACCTGCGCAAAGTTGAATCGCCGTTTGACACTGGAAGACATGAGGCAATTGGCCCGCGCTAAAGGCGGCGAATGTCTTTCGGACACCTACCACGGCCTAAACGGTAAATTGCAGTGGAGATGTGCGTACGGCCATGAATGGGAAGCCTCACCAGGGCATATCCGGAATCAGGGATGTTGGTGCCCAAAGTGTGCGGGCAGAGCACCCTTGAAAATAGTGGAAATGCGTGAGATCGCACGATCCAGAGGTGGCGAGTGTCTTTCAGAGTCGTTGATTAACGCACTCACGAAACTCCGTTGGCGGTGTGCAGAGGGTCACGAATGGGAAGCCGCGCCAAACGACGTTAAGGGCGGGCATTGGTGTCGAAAGTGCGGAGCAAAATCCCGTGCCGCTCGCAGGCGGACTTCCCTTAAGGAGATACAAGCGTTAGCCCACTCTAAGGGTGGAAAGTGCCTCTCCAAAAAATACGACAACAGTGAAATTCTTCTCCATTGGCAATGTGCGCGCGGACATGAGTGGGATGCCAGTTTTCGCAACGTCAAAAACAATAATAGCTGGTGCCCAATTTGTAGCGCCGGAGTTAGTGAAAGAATTTGCCGAGGTATATTTGAAGCTTTGTTCCAAGTCAGCTTCCCCAAGGTCCGTCCCGACTGGCTGAAAAATGAGCGCGGCAACTGGATGGAGTTGGATGGATATTGCAAGGAGCTAAGAATAGCCTTTGAATACCACGGTATACAGCATTACGAATTTAATCCCTTCTTTCATAACGAAAAGAGTTCGTTCGCTCAACGTCAGCAGGACGACCGGCAACGTGCAGAACTTTGCCGTGCCCGAAGTATTAGTCTCATCGAAATACCTTATACTATTCAGCATAAGGACATCGAAAGGTTTGTCCGTAAGGCATCAAAGACGATGGGAATACATATTCCCAATCAAGATCCCGTGAACTTGGAAGACCTTCTGGTTTATGAGGATGATCCTTTAGAGGAACTTAGAATACTTGCACAAGCCAAAGGTGGCGAATGTCTCTCTACAATCTACATTAATAGGGACACTAAGCTCCTGTGGCGATGTTCAGAAGGTCACGAGTGGGAAATGCCAGCCCACGCAGTAAGAAACAGTGGACAGTGGTGTCCCCGTTGTGGTATTAGGCGGCGATCAGATGCGCAGCGCTTGACGATTGAGGATATGCGTGAACTCGCTCGGTCCAAAGGTGGCAATTTCCTTTCGGCAGTTTACGAAGGCGTTCGATTTAAGCATCGGTGGAGATGCGCCCAGGGCCACGAATGGGATGCAAAGGCAGGCAACGTGAAGAATGGTAGTTGGTGCCCTGAGTGCGCTGGTCATACACCTTTAACCATTGAGGAGATGCGGTCAATTGCAGTAGCAAAAGGAGGCCGCTGTCTCTCGAATCAGTATCTTGGTACAGAAAAAAAGCTTCGATGGAGATGCAGCAGGTCTCATGAATGGGAAGCCACGCCTTACAATATCAAGCATAGAAATCAATGGTGCCCAATTTGTGGAAATACTACCGGTGCTCTCAAGCGGAGACTTACTATCGATGAGATGAGGTCTCTGGCACAATCAAGAGGAGGGCAATGCTTATCAGATCAATATGCAGGCAATAATAAAAAACTCAGGTGGAAATGCTCAGAAGGACATGTATGGGAAGCAACACCTCATGCAATAAAAGATGGCGGTCAATGGTGTCCGCAATGTCGGCGAAACAGGAAAACAATAGATAAACCCTTGACCTTGGACAAGAATGACTCTTCTAACCAATCGTTCCAGCGGGGAACCCGCTGAACTCATCGTTAAGTCTCAAAATTTGCTGTTTATGAACGCTTGAAAAATGGAGGCAAGAAACAATGACGGCAGTTGTAAATAGGGGGTTTGATATATTCTTCAGAAAGATCGTTCAGAGTACATGCAAAGAATGGGGCTATGAAACTCCACAGGATGATTATTTTGCGAACGTCTACGAACGTCTTCCATTGGGGCTTAGAACAATAATAACATCGGGGCTTTCATTAGGAATGTTAAATGATGTTGGTTTATCAAAAACAAAAAGCGCTGCTTTTCGCCCAGTTGGCGTTTCTGAAAAGAAAGGCCCTTACAGCTGGTTTTCCCGCGACAATCAAAATAAGCAACCTTGGCCAAACTGGGAATATTTCGTACAAGTATCAGAATATATACGACTTCTTGAGGCTTTTAAAACAAAAGGCGTGGATTTAAAATTTGAAGATGATCTTATGGACATAGGAATCTATAGAGAGAACAAACTGTGGGTTTGTTGTGAAATTAAGGAAAAATCCTCACAAGCCCAATATTTAATACGTGAGGTAAAGAAATACCAAGATGCAAATGAGCTTCCTGTTTCCGATAGAGGAAATGATCCCCTTAGGAAAGCAAAATACATTGTGAATTTGAAACCTCAATTTTTTTATCTTGTCTCTATAGGAAGAAGATTTGAGTTTAGAATTGAGTATCCAGAGAATATGCAATTTCGATTAATTGAAGACCTTGTACCTTTTATGTAATATTGAGAAGACTTAATCTCTCAGTTCACCTGAAAAGTGTTCCGCTGCCATTCCAAATTCAATTGGGGACAGCTACTAATATAATGTAATGTGGAACGCCCTTAAGATTCTAAATTTCAAACAAGATTAAAAATGATAAAAGATGCTCTATGCTTAGGTTATCTTAGCATCAGAGTAATCGGTGTTATTTACTCTGTTGAAAGGGGCTAATTAATTGCCAGGGAGAGCAATTACCGGTTAATAGGATAGGATACTTGGAAACTTAAATGCGTCTAATATTATAGAGGATATGGAGACTAAATACCTAAGAATGATTCAAGGGATGAAGAGAAGAGGGCGCAAGGAATGGGCGGTCTATATCCTCCGTTGCGGGGATGGGTCGCTCTACACGGGGATAGCCAAAGATGTGCAGACTCGGATCAAGCAGCATAGTGAGAGCCGGGGGGCAACCTACACCCGAACTCGCCTGCCCATCAAGCTGTTATATCAACAAGAAGGGTTAACCCATTCCGAAGCCCTTATCCGAGAAGCCAAGATAAAGGCGATGCCTCGGACTAAAAAAGAGGAGATTATCTTTAATGCATAAGGGAGGTTTGTTATGGGCATGACCATGGCCGAAAAGATACTGGCCAGAGCTTCTAAGCGGGAAGAAGTGAGTCCGAATGAATTTGTTACCGCCGATTTGGATTTAATTATGGGACACGATCTCTCCTTTTGGGTCGCTTATCAGGCCATGACGGACACCGGCTTTAACCAGGTCTGGGACCCTGAAAAGATCGTTGTCATTATCGACCATTTTGTGCCGGCGATGAATGTCAGGGCAGCCACAGCTCATCAGCAGACCCGGGAATGGGTTAAAGAACAGAATATTAAAAAATTTTACGACTGCGGTGTAGGCATCTGTCATCAGGTGATGCCGGAGGAGGGGCATACGCTTCCTGGCAGCCTTATCGTCGGCGGCGACTCGCACACGACAACTTACGGCGCCCTGGGCGCGGCCTCCTGTGGGATCGGTATCTCTGAATTGGCCTGGTCCATGGCCAAAGGTTCCCTGTGGTTTATGGTCCCTGAAACCATACGATTCGACCTGACCGGCAAACTCTTGCCGGGAGTGTCCGCCAAGGACATCATTCTAAAAATTGCCGGGGACTATACGGCCGAAGTGGCCCAATATAAGGCCGTTGAGTTTTCCGGTCCCGTTGCTCAAGCCCTCAGCATGGACGGCCGAATGACCATCAGCAATATGGGCGTCGAGATCGGTGCAAAATTCGCTTTTTTTGAAGCAGACGAAAAAACTATTGCCTTTCTAAAGGAAAGAAACACAGAGAAGGCGAAATTTTTCGGCCCGGATCCGGACGCCGTTTATGAAAACATATTTCAAGTGGACGTTTCGAATCTGGAACCTCAAATTGCCTGCCCGCACAATCTGGATAATGTCAAGTCTGTTGCTGAGATCGGCGAGGTAGTCGTTAATCAAGCCTTCCTCGGATCATGCACCAACGCCCGGATGGAGGACCTGGAGCGCGCCGCCATCATCCTCAAGGGAAAACATGTCCATCAGGAAACACGCTTGATTGTGATGCCGGCCTCCCTCAAGATCTATCAAAAGGCCGCCGCTGCGGGCTTGCTTCAAATCTTTTTGGATGCCGGCGCTATGCTCGGGACAACGGGTTGTGGTCCTTGTGGAGGCGCGCATCTGGGAATCCTGGCGCCCGGAGAAACGGCCATCTCCTCCACCAACAGAAATTTCAAGGGGCGGATGGGGTCCCCGGAAAGCTTTATTTATCTGGGTTCCCCGGAGACCGTTGCCGCCTCGGCTATCGAAGGCAAAATCGCCGATCCCAGGAAATATTTATAAGCAGAGGCTCAATACTTATTATCCAATGTTTTCGAAAATTGAAAAATCAATCGAGTTAGGAGCACAGTCATGAGCATCATCATTAAAGGTAAGGTCTGGAAGTTCGGGGACGATATCAATACCGACTATATGGCCCCCAGTTTCGCCATGGACGCCCCCTGGGAGGTGCAGAAAAAAGCCATCCTCCATATACACAAGGCCTTTACCGAAAAAGCCCAGCCGGGGGATGTTATCGTGGCCGGTAAAAATTTCGGATGCGGTTCAAGCCGGGAGAATGCACCGGTGAACTTGAAGCTATTGGGAATAGGATGCGTCGTGGCCGAATCGTTCGGCCGTATTTTTTTTCGGAATTGCATCGCCGTGGCCTTTCCCGTTCTGGCCGTCAGGGGAGTGGCCGACCTCTTTGAAGAGGGTGAAACCCTGGAACTCGATTTTGAACAGTCATTGGTCCGGAATGTTTCAAAGGGGAAAGAGATGCAGGGAAAACCATTAACACCGGACCTGATCAACATTGTCCGGAACGGCGGCATGCTGGCCATGATGAAACAGGAAAGTAGGCAAAAAGGTTCGGCCGGCGACAGGCAGGACACTTAATCGAAAATATTTTCAGGAAGGAGGGAAAACTCATGACCAAAATGAGCACACAATTGAGAGAGCTTTTTAAAACTGAAAAAGTAGTCACCTCCATATGGGTCGGCAACGCCCACCAGGCTCAACTGGTCGAAAAAACGGGGTTCAAGGCCATAGGCATCTCCGGGGCCAATACCAGCATGCAAATTCTGGGACTTCCCGATGCCGGATTTATCACCATGACCGAGTTGGTGGAGAGCACGGAACGGGTCTGTCGAGCCGTCAATATTCCGGTGATCGTGGACTGTGATACGGGTTTCGGCAATGCCATCAACGTCAGACGCACGGTGGAAGCGATCATCCGCACTGGGGCAGCAGCACTTTTCATCGAGGACCAGTTGGCCCCCAAACGATGCGGGCACGTTAAAGGGAAAGAATTGATTCCCCTGGAAGAAGCTGTGGGCAAATACCGGGCGGCTATGGACGTCAGGGACGAGTTGGATCCGGATTTTATTATCATGGCCAGAACCGATGGGCGGGGCGCTGTCGGGGGCAGTCTGGAGGAAACCATTCGACGAGGCAAGGCCTATCTGGAGGCCGGCGTGGACATCCTTTACGTCGAGGCCGTGCAGTCCATAGAGGAAATCAAGGCCGTGCGTAAGGCTATGGGAGATTCTCTACTTATGGTGACTACCCAGCACGTACAAATGCCGCTGACCGCGGAGGCCATAAAGGAACTGGGCCTTTGCATGTTCGGATTCCAACTGGCCGAAGTCGGCACCGTGGCCATGTTCGACCTTTTGATGGACTATCAAAAGCGGGGGATGGCCGCCTATATCGACTTCAAACGAAAAACAGCCGGACATCCCATGGGCGGATTCGGCAGCTTTGACCTGGCCGGTTTCCCGAAGGTGGTCGAATGGGAAAAGAAATATCTGCCCAAAGAAAAATTAGAGGCCTACGAGGAATCCATGGGGGTGTATGACCCGAGAGTCGGGTATAAGGGGGAATCATAAGGTCTTAAGGGCATCAACTCAAAAATAACGTCTTATCAAATATGAAATTTTACGATTTCCCGAGGGCAATCGCCAAGGGGCCGCACCCGTTCCCATCTCGAGCACGGAAGTTAAGCCTTTTAGCGCCCAGGGAACTGTCTAAAAAACCGAGAGAGAGAGTAGTACGCCGCCGGGAATTTTATTTTTAGCCCATTTCCAATTTATATTTGAAAATGGGCTTTTTGTTTTGGTCGACATTTTTGGAAAATGAAGGGGGATTATTTTTTTACCCTTGACCTTTCCGGGGAATTCTTTTATGTTTTTTCACACTCAAGTAATTAGTATCAAAAAAATGTTTAAGGAGATCATGTAATGGATCTATCGACAAATCTCCGCACCATGCTCGCAGCTTGTGAAGCCGTTAAACCGGGAGAAAAAGTCTTAATTGTTGCCGACAATGAACCCCCTACGGCACGGTTGGGTCAAAAACTGTTGGATGTTATCCTTTCGATGGGAAATGACGCCACGTTGGCCATCATCCCTTCGCGGGAAATCGATGGTGCCGAACCGTCGGCAGCGGTGGCGGCAGCCATGAAAGTTGTCAATGTTATTTTTTCAGTGGCCTTAAAAGCCACCATATCTCATACCACAGCCCGTAAAGAATCCACGGCCCTCGGCGTGCGTTTTCATTTAATCACCGGTACGGAAAAGGATCTGGAAAAAGAGATGTCCGTTGAAGATTTTCGACAGGTTAAGGAACGGACGATAAAGCTGTCTAAGGCCTTAAGGGCGGCCAAGAAGGCCAGAGTCACCACCAAGGCAGGCACGGACGTTACCTTTGAAATTGGCGGCAGAGCGACCCTGGCGGTCTATCCCGGGAATCCCTTTAACGGTCCCATCCCGTATTATGCCGAATCAGCGGTTACTCCCATTGAAGGCACTGCGGAAGGAACGATCGTCGTTGATTTGGCCTTTCGGAATTGGAATTACCTTCTGGAAGAACCGGTAAAAATCACGGTAAAAGGCGGCAAGTTAGTGGACATTTCCGGGGCCAAGAAGGAAACGGACAGACTATGGCAACTGGCCAAAACGGATGAGAATGCTACCAATATAGCTGAACTGGGCATCGGTACCAGTCATGTATTGCCGAGGCCGCTTAGCGGAAGTTCTCTTGACTTTGCCCGTTACGGGACGGCGCACATCGCTATCGGCAGAAACAACGACATCGGCGGCCAAACCATGAGCCGTATTCACCAGGACGTTTTAATGAACGAGCCGACTATCGAACTGGATAACCAATGCGTGCTTAAAGATGGAAAGGTGGTCATATAAGCCTTGAAAGGATCGGCAGGCGCCAAGGCGATATCTGATGCTGGTATTTAACGGGACCGGATACCCAAAAGGATTGAAAGGAGAATCCATTCACCTGGGCGCCGTATCTTGGCTGTGGCCGATGCCTTCGATACCATGAGTTCTGAACGTTCCTATCATCCTTCAATGAAGAAGGCGATGATCATTGAAGAAATTCGCCAGCCAGCCGGTCTCCAGTTCGATCCCCAGGTAGTGAAAATATTTTTAACCCTTTTAGCCCAAAAAGAAGGAAAAGAAAAATTCGAGTAAGTCCAGATCAATTTAAAGAACTGGTAAGCCGAGCTCTGGAGGACATCCCTGAAGAATTCCTTGAAAAGCTGGAAAACCTGGAAATCAGGGTTGAAGAGGCCCCCTCTTCTGAACTGCTCGAAGAATTGGGGCTGTCAGAACGGGCCCTTCTTTTCGGTTTATATCAGGGGGTACCCAGGTCGGAAAAGAGTTTTTTCCAGGGAATCAGTCTTCCGGATCATATCACACTTTTTCGCCTTCCCATCCTTGGCGTCTGCCGCAGCGAGCAAGAT
Organism: Thermodesulfobacteriota bacterium; assembly: GCA_049520575.1. GTDB lineage: Bacteria > Desulfobacterota > RBG-13-43-22 > RBG-13-43-22 > RBG-13-43-22 > RBG-13-43-22. The sequence continues at coordinate 16,664 of JBEKPQ010000089.1, forward strand.
ATTATGCTTCAGATCAGAAAGACCCTGGTCCATGAAATAGCCCATCACTTCGGCCTGACGGAAAGCCGGATACGTCAGTTAGGATATTAACAGGTGGCTGAAACCGGGTACCGCCCCGAA
>JBEKPQ010000090.1:0-16396 GCA_049520575.1 Thermodesulfobacteriota bacterium
AAAATACCTGATTAACTCTCTAATTTTGGCCTCAGAAATTCTTGAACGTTTTACATACTTGTTACTTATTGTCATGACTAGCTTTTTAGCATATTTTATGATGCTCAACTAGTCTAGACCCTAAAATAAATTATGAATCTTCGCTGGACCGTTAAAATTTGGTGTGCATTTATCCTGGTTATCGCCGTTATGGTAATGGCCGGTCTGATCTATCTGGGCTCCAACCTGAAATCTTTTCTGATGACCCAGAAACAAGAAGAACTCAAGCGGGACTTGAATCTGGCCGTTTGGATGCTGGCCGATCGCTTAAGTCCAAATCAAAATGATCCTTCCTTGATTCGACTATTAACGGACCAGACTGGGCGTCATCTCCAGAAAAGGGTGACCATCTTTAGCAGAGAAGGACGGATCATAGGGGATTCGGATTTTAGCCGGGAAAAGGTCGAAAAAAAGGAAGGCTTCTCCTATCTTCCGGAAATCCTGGCCGTTAAGACCAAGGGATATGGTCAGACGATTCGCTTTAATCCGGACATGCAATCGAACACCCTGTTTGGAGCCGCGCCAGTCCAAAAAGGAGACGTTCTCCTGGGGTACGTCCGCATTGCGATTCCTCTCAGCCAAGCAGAAAAGGCCATTACTTCTCAGCGTTGGAGTTTGACCATTATCGGCGGGCTTACCGTCTTTCTGGCCGCTTTACTCAGCCTTCTAATAACCGGGGGTATGGATCGCTCTCTCAGGGAATTAACCGACATGGTACAAAGAATGGACCAGGGTGATTTAAAACAGCCTTTTCATCTTCTGACCCGGAGCGAAACAAAGGAGCTGGCCTCCTCCCTCGAAAGCCTGGCTGCCGGTCTGACGGGAAAAATGGAATTACTGGAAACCGAAACCGGTGAGTTAAAAACCCTGCTTTCCTCCATGCAGGAAGGGGTGCTGGTAACGGACGAAAGAGGCCGGATCATCCTGACCAATCCCTTTTTAGATGAAGTACTGGGTGGAAACGTGTCTTGGAAAAAGCGCTCTGTTCAAGAGGCCTTTATGAGTGCCGAGCTGCAGGATGCCGTGGAAGCAGTCCTTAAAGGGGCTCCATTTCAACGGGTGCATATTTCCTTTGGGCGGGATATTCTGAGACATTTTGAGGTCCAGGTTGTAGCCCTGACTTCAACCCAACGATCGCCCCGGGCCGTGGCCATTTTTCACGATACAACTGAACTCCGTTTCCTGTTGAAGGTCCGGCAGGCTTTTGTCGCCAATGCCTCCTGGGAATTGGATAAACCCTTATTTTCCATTAATGAACGATTGGAGAAACTCCTTCCCTTGATCCCGAATGATTTTCCTGAAGTTCGGCAGATCATCACCTCGATCTACAGGGAAGTAAAGCGCCTGTGCCTTTTGGCTTCGGATATGTTGGACCTGGCCAAACTAGACGTTCAGGAAAAGGCATCGATGTATTTTGAACGGGTACTGGTTAAAGATATTCTGGGAAGCTCTGTTAAAATGATCAAGGAGCTGGCCGAGAAAAAAACCATCGTCCTTGACTTGGAGATCGAAAAACTGCCGGAGGGAACAACGGCTTTTTGGGAAAAAGGCCGCGTGTTGCAAGCCTTATTCAATGTACTGGATAACGCTGTTAAATATACGCCGGAGGGAGGGCGAATTCGTCTGACGGCAAACCTCGTTCAGCGTTCAGGGTTTAGCGAAGAGAGGAGATCAAAGAACTCCGAACTCCGAACTCCGAACTCTGAACTCCACCGAGATTACATTGAAATCTCGGTGGCGGATACCGGTATCGGCATTCCCAAAGAGCATCTTCCCCGGATATTTGAGCGCTTTTATAGGGTCGACCAGGATCATTCCCGCCAATTAGGAGGGACCGGGCTGGGTCTATCCATTGTCAAACATATTATAGAATCTTACGGGGGGACTGTTGAAGTCCAAAGCACCTTTGGAAAAGGAGCCACCTTTATCCTCACTATTCCCCGAGAACCGAAGGGGTCGTCTTCCAAGTAAAATTATTTCCATGTTCAAGGTGCCAGGAAAACGGTGCACGATAATTTGAACTTTCCCCTATTAACGGACCCCCCGTTTTTCTAATAAACCCAACTTGAATTAAGATATAGCCCGATTGTCCCAGCCCTTAGTCCTACTCCGTCATATACTGAGCATAAAGCCTTCTGCCTATCTCCAGGCCGCGGTCGATAAAGTCGGGGCCGTAAGTCTTACCGGTACGGGTGCGAAAGGTATTTCGTATCCTTTCGATACCCTCCATACTCCTGGGAAACCGTTCGAAAAGAAGGGGAATATTTTCGGTCTTTCGCAAGGCCAGCATGGCCCAGAGAGTATCCGTGAAGTTTTCCGGGCCCCACCGAAATTTATCGGCATCATAGAGGGCATCAGACAGAAGCTGGGCATCGGGAGAGGGGAGGGTTTCTGGGGGCTGAAAGGCCTCGTGGTTGGCGATGGATTTCACAATCATCTGGCGGTCGATCTCTTCAAAATCAAGATTTTCAAGAAGCTTCCCTGCTTCAATGGCGCCGATACGGGCATGTTCGGGTTCCGACCTTTTAATGTCATGAAGGACCCCAGCGATGTGGGCCAGGAAACAAAGCCTCTGCCCGGTTTTACAATGGGGAGGCAGGCCATCGGCTTCAATCAGAACAATGGCACCGGCCTCAATGGCGACATTTCGGATATGTTCCTCCGCATGGCCGGCGAAAAACCCCTCCGTTGCCACCATCCCTAAACACTTACGAACCATGGTATTATTCTCAAAAGCGTTCCGGGATAATTCGACACTATCTCTTTTTTCCCTGTAGAATATCGGGGGGCCGATGGAAAGAGAAAACTCCAGACAGAGCCTTCTTAAATCCTGGTAATCGGCCATAGGGGGGGTTAGGCGTTCTTTCATGCTTGTCTTTGAAATCCGTACACCCCTTAGTGCGATAATGATTCGATCACCTTCCACTTTCAGATATTGGGGAGTCTGATTTCGGTGTTGTCCAAAGAAAGGTCCGGCCCGTGTAGCCGGTCCTCCTTTGGCTGAGCTTCTATAATAACGTCTCTTGGGGACTTCGTCAAAAAGAATCGGATCTCCAGCTTTTTTTCCATAGAGAAGTCACTAATCAGGATTGTGGAGTTTCCTGCGATCATTGAATCATTTGCAGGAAGGGTTTTCCTCTTGCCCCCTCAGAGGGTTTATTTTATACTCTTTCCAGTTCGATCCGCCACTTCCAGTCCCCTATAAAAATAAGCGGGTATTAAGCGAAAAGGAGAAAGAAATGAAAGCCATTGTCATTATCAGTGGAGAACAAGGAGGAACCATAGCCTTGCAGGATGTCCCTACGCCTAAGCCGCGTCCGCAAGATTTGCTAATCGAGGTGAAAGCCGCGGCCTTGAACCGCGCCGACATTTTTCGCGTTCAAGGCACCTATAAAACAACAGCAACACCCAAAGAAAATCTTTTGGAAATCGTTGGAGGTGAAGCCGCCGGGATCGTTACTGAGATTGGAAAGGATGTAGCGAGGTTTGCCATAGGCGACCGTGTTATGGGCATGTGCATGGGAGGGTATGCCGAATTTACCACCATGAATTACCAACTGGCCATGCCTGTGCCGGAGAGGTTAAGCTGGGAAGAAGCAGCAACGCTGCCCGTTTCCTACATGACCGAATATAATGCCCTTATTACCAAAGGACGGCTTCTGGCTGGCGAATCCGTGTTGATCAATGGGGCCTCATCGGGTGTTGGCGTGGCCGCTGTTCAGATTGCCAAGTTATGGGGCGCAAAACCGGTTATCGGTCTGGCGGGCTCGCCAACCAAACTGGCTGCCCTAACAGATTTAGGTCTGGATGCGGGCATCAATTACCGGACGGATAATTTTAAGGAGGCCGTTCTTGCAACTACGGAGGGGAAAGGCGTTGACCTGATTATCGATCACGTGGGCGGTCCCCACTTGAAAGATAATTTGAAATGTATGGCCTTGAAAGGCCGTCTGGTCAGTGTCGGCCGGCTGGGAGGGGAAGTCGGTCAACTGAACATGGACCTCCTGGCCCTGAAACGACTGGAGCTTATCGGGGTTACCTTTCGGACCAGAACCCTTTCCGAAAGGATCGAAATCGCCCGTCAAGTGATCGCAGATCTGCTCCCGGCCCTGGCCGACGGCCGGTTGAAGCCGGTCGTCGACCGAATATTTTCGTTGGAGCAGGCAGCGGATGCGCACGCTTATATGGCTTCTAATTTCCAGTTCGGAAAAATCGTTCTCAGGCCATGAGAGGCCGCCCGGCGAAGAGTCGAACAAATATGATGATCTCTTAGAAAGTCGCCGAAAACCATTTTCGTCATTCCGGTCCCCCATCAAGTGTGGGATAAACTCCAACCGGAATCCAGTATTTTTATGAAGTTATGAACGCCCTGGACACCGGCTTCCTCCGGTTTGACGACTTTTTACGGATCCATCAAATATCAAACCTCTCAAAACTGCCGACAGCGGGATCGGACAGTTACCCCTCCTGATAAGCCTTCACGAAATTTTGTATTTTTTCTTCCAGGATTCCCTCGGCTCTCCTAACGTCCTCAAGAGATGAGAATTCTGAAGACAGGCTTACCAAGATCTTATCGAACCGGGACGGTTTTATCCCCCATTTTTTTTCATACTCGATTCGAGCAATCTGGTATTCCGAATAAGAGAAATAATATTTACCCAAACGATTTTCAGCTGAGGCATAGGGCCAATCCTCTTTCAGCCTAAAAAAGTCCTTAAGAGCATTCCGCACGGCATCATTCTCAAATCGTTTCAAGCGAAGGCCTTCCCCAAGACGAGTCTGGGTATGGTGAAAAAATTCCTTGACCAGGTCGATGTCGGTGATCACCAGACCGTACAAATACCAATCCTGAAGGACGGCAATGACCCCTCTCTGCTCGTCAGAATCCAAATAAGAATAGCTCGGGCAAAAATGACCGGCGCATAATTCGGCTCCATAAAATGAGTGCCGGCGGAGGTCATGACCTTGATGGCCTGAAGGGTGGAGAAGGCAACCTACTTTTTTCTGGTCCAGATCCAAAAAGCCGAGATAATCACAATTATGGATCACCTCAAATAGCTTCGGGCTTCCGGCAAGAGCACTGGCTTTTTGGACATATTCCTCGTAAGGAATCTCTCCTTGGTATGAATGGAAAAGATTCGTCCTTTTAGTAAGCAGCGACTTCAAAGCCCATCGGGAGTGATCCTGGTAATTGTAAAGGCCGCAGCAGGCCCCGCAAGCCTTTTGTGAATCCGGTTGGCAAAGGTGAACCGGATAAATCAACGAACCAGGCAATGAACAACCTCTCTTCAGAATTTCCGAACCAGGGACAACCGGCGATTAAAGATTTTCGATGCCTTAGAACGGCTGGTGGCCAGGAAATCTTATCATTGTAATAAAAACTTGGCCAACTGCTGTTTGTGATAAGCCGGATCACCCAGATAATTGTAAAGATATCGGGAGGCCCTGGTATGAAGACTCAAGGGATGCTCCATGGAATAACTGATGCCGCTGATGGCCCGATGGGCAAAATTGCAGGCCTGCCAATAGGCCTCACTGGCCACGGCTTTGGCCAGATGAATGCTTTCCGGAACAAGTCCCTTGGCATCCAGTTTCCACAGGGCTTCATAAGTGGTCCAACGGGCGGCCTCGACCTGATTGATGATCTCAATGATCATATCCTGGACCCGTTGAAAACGCCCGATGGCCTGGCCAAACTGAACCCTGACGCGGCTGTGTTCCACGGCTATCTCGAAAACCGCCTGACAGCCTCCGACCTGATAGGCGCAAAGCACGGGTATGGATTTCTGGATGGCCTTCATCAAGGCGGCTCCTCCTTTATCCTTTTCCCCCAACAAAGCCGATGACGGGACTTTCACCGAGTCCAACTTGACTTCAAAGGCCCTCCCGATCAAATAACCCGGCAGTGGCCGTATGGAAACACCAGCCGCCTTTTTGTCCACCAGAAAAAGGGAAACGGAATCGATTTTTTTCCCCGTCCGGATAGGCACAATCAGATGGGTGGCCGACATGGCTTCGGGAGTAAACAATTTTTTGCCGTCTATTAAATAATCCCCTCTTTTTTTCTCAGCGCTGATTTTCCCCGGTCCAGCACTCCAACCGGTTAGGGATTCGGTCATGACCAAGGCCGGGACTAGGGTTCCGTTGGCAATCTTGGGTAAAATGGCCTTTTTTTGTTCTGCTGTTCCGGCTTCCTGGATGATCAGACTCCCCAATATGCCGGAGGAAAAATAAGGTCCGGGCAAGGGGGCGGTCCCCAGGGCTTCGAATAAGACCCCGGCAGTGGTCAGTGGATACCCTGTACCCCCATACTTCTTAGGGGTGATGATCCCCAGCCAGCCCATATCACAGACTTTTCGCCAGATGCCCTCGTTGTATCCGGTGTCGGAGTCATGCAAAGCCTCCAGGGTTTGTTTATTGATATCTCGTTTTAAAAAATTGACGGTTGTTGTTTTAAGTATTTCTTCCATTTCATTAAGCCTAAAATCCAAATTCATAGGTTATCTCCTTAATCTGAAAAGGTTTGGCTCGTTAATCTTCAGATGTCTTAAACCGGCTACCTTCCGATACGCAAGGCCCGGGATATGATGATTTTCAAGGCCTCAGGGGTGCCGCCCGGTGCCAGACAAAGGCCGCTTCGTGCGCAGACTTCAAAAAGGCCGTCCTCCAGACCCCACTCCTCATCGCTGGTCAGGGCATAGGGACCGAGAACCTGGGACAGGTAACTCGTCATGTTTAACCCGAGATTTTTTGTAAACAAGCTGGTTTGCGGTCCCGCATAAGCAGCGCGCCTCCCGGCCCTGGGCAGACCGGCGTTTCGCATATAAAAAAGTCTCTCTATCTGACCGCCGATATAGGTCTCCACCATGTCCCCTTGCAAATGAGGATTTTCCAGCAACCGGCTCTTTATTTCCGGATTGTTCCTGCACTGGTCAAGAAATTTTTCCACCAGGTGATTATGGGGAATAAAGGCGGCGCCGGTGCCGGCATGGTCGCTATCCTTGTCTCCATGTTCAACCGTCAAGGTGGCATTGGTGACTTTCCAGCCGTCCTGATCCCCGCCGATCAGGTAGGATTCATGAACCTTGACATCTTCAAAGAATACGGAATGTTTGACCCCTGGGGCGCTGTCCGCGGATTGATAACAAACCTGGGCAAGCGTGCCCTCCGGGAAAAGATCAAGCGGATAAATTTGAATACCAGTCAAATTGGCCGGGGCCAGAAACATGGCCAAGTTCTGATGCCTGGGTGCTTCAAGACTGCTTCGGGTTAGAAGCAAAAATTGATCGGGTGGGGCGTAAAGCCCACCGACAAATATTTTACTGCCGTTGACGATGAAATAATCTTTTTCTTGGACTGAGCGGAGGGCACTGGTCTGCTGGTTGGCTTCGTCCGTACCGGCCTCCGGTTCGGTGAAAAGCTGCCAGGTGATCGCTTCGCCTTTGAGTATGGGTGGAAGCAGACGTTTTTTTTGCTCATCCGTTGCACAGGCCATTAAGGTCGGTGCCGCCAGTTTGCCTGAGTCGTACACAGGGGGAAGGCTCAACTCCTGTTTGGCCATCTCAATATACAGAACAGCGGCTTTGTCTCCGTCAAGGCCGCCCCCCCCGTATTCCTGTGAATAAGATGGATACAACCATCCTTTCTCGCCAAGTTTGCGGCACAGATCGCGTCGCATCTCCCATTGTTCGCGGCTTATCTTCATAATACTCCTGGGCTTGATGAGTCCCTTAGGGACGTTATTCTTCAGCCAGGTGCGAACTTCTTTAGCGAATTCTTTCTGTTCCTTATTGTATTCATTGGAAAAGTTCATAGGCCGATCCTTTCAATATTTGTTTGTGGGTTCTTGATGGTTATTTCCCGGTAAAAAGAGTTTCCGGCAGTAGTCAAGACAATGATCTTCGGGTTTCTCAAGGCTTGTCCTTTTGGGTTTATAGAAAATCGTTACTAAACTCTTTCCCTGAAGTCAATAAGTATTTATAACTAAAATAGGGCTCGAGGATTCCAGGATTCAAATAAACCGCTGGTAAAGGAAGACGGTATACGGTTTAAGGTTTTACCTTGAACCTTAAGCCTTAAACCTTGAATCTTTTCTTGGACCCCTGAATCCTTTTGTATTCTTTGTGGTGCCGATAAGGATTTGACAGATATGCCGTTTGATTCTATAATTCCAAAACAGGAAGAATAGGGGACGAAGTAATAACTCGACACATTTAAAAAGGAGGAATAACAGACTATGGCAAAGATTAATTTTGGCGGAGTCCGAGAGACCGTGGTGACACGAAAGGAATTTTCCTTGGCCAAGGCCCGCCAGGTGTTGAAGAAGGAAGTTATCGCCGTCATCGGTTACGGCGTCCAGGGACCCGCACAGGCACTCAACATGAAAGACAACGGCTTCAACGTCATCGTCGGTCAGGCCCGTGAGTTCAAAAGAGACTGGGACCGTGCTGTCGCCGACGGCTGGGTTCCCGGTAAAACCCTTTTTTCCATTGAGGAAGCGGTGAAACGCGGCACGATCATCCAGATACTTGTTTCCGATGCCGCCCAACGAGCCGTCTGGCCGATTATCAAGGCCAATCTCAAGGCGGGCAAAGCCCTCTATTTCTCGCACGGGTTTTCCATTACTTATAAAAAGAAATCCGGTGTGGTACCACCGAAGAACGTGGATGTCATCATGGTCGCGCCTAAGGGTTCCGGCCTCAACGTCCGGCGCAACTTTCTTTCCGGGGCTGGCATCAACTCCAGTTATGCCATCTGGCAGGACGCCACCGGCAATGCTGAAAAACGCTGCTTGGCCATCGGCATTGCCATCGGGTCGGGCTACCTGTTCCCTACGACCTTCCCGCACGAAACCAACAGCGATCTGGTTGGCGAAAGAGGCGTACTCATGGGCTGCTTGGCCGGTGTTATGGAGGCGCAGTACGACGAACTTCGTAAGCGTGGTCACTCCCCCAGCGAGGCCTTCAATGAAACCGTTGAAGAACTCACCCAAAGTCTCATCCGACTGGTGGATGAAAACGGCATGGATTGGATGTACTCCAACTGCTCGGCCACCGCACAGCGCGGGGCCCTGGATTGGAAACCGAAATTTAAAAAGGCCGTTGCCCCGATATTCAAGGTACTATACCAACGCGTTGCTTCAGGCAAAGAAGCCGAACGGGTTATTAAGAGCTGCGGTGGGAAGAACTATCAGGCGCTCTTGGCCAAAGAATTAGGCCAAATGCGCAACTCCGAGATGTGGCGAGCCGGAGCTGCCGTTCGATCCTTGCGACCCAAGGAGAAGGCTAAAATCGTCACTAAGAGCACTAAGGGTGTTGGAGGGCGAAAGGCTTAGCTCCAGACAGCTGCTATTCATCTTCAATCGGATCAAACCGGCCGAAGCCGTTTCATCGTCGGCCGGTCCCTTTTGACGGATTTTTTACGAGTCCATCAAGATTAATGCATTGCCCCCCTAATTCATAAAATTGAATCTAATTTTCCTCAAAGGAGAATACGATGAGGATACTTGCTTTAAATTCAAGCCCACGGGGTGAGGGACAGAGCAAAACCGAATTATTGCTGAACCACCTGGTTCAAGGTATGCGTGAAGCCGGCGCGGAGGTCGAAGTGATCGACCTGCGAAAAAAAATGATCCGCCATTGTGCCGGCTGTTTTACCTGCTGGACCAAGACCCCCGGTCTTTGCATCCACCAGGACGACATGACCCGGGAATTATTTCCCAAATGGCTGGCCTCCGACCTGGTGGTCTATGCTTCCCCTCTTTACCATTATACTATCAACGCCGCCATGAAGGCCTTTATTGAACGCACCCTGCCGGTGCTTCAACCTTTCTTTGAATTGGATAACGATCGGATTCATCATCCTCCTCGGCATAAATCCCCGAAGGCGGTTTTCCTTTCCGTGGCCGGGTTCCCGGAACTGGCTGTTTTTGACCAGTTGTCCTCCTGGGTGCGATTTGTTTTTGGAAGGAGTGAGAATTTGGTGGCGGAAATCTATCGGCCGGCGGCCGAGAGCTTCCTATACAACGAAGAAAAGGCCCAGGAATTCTTTGCCGCCCTCCAACAAGCCGGGAGAGAGATCGTTGAGCATTTATCCATTTCCTCGGAAACGATGTCACGAATCACCGGAGACCTCGTAGAGGATAAAGAAGGCTTCATCACCATGGGCAACCTTTTCTGGAAGACCTGCATTAATGAAGGGGTGACCCCCAAGGAATTTAACGAGAAAGGACTTATGCCGCGCCCGGACTCCATCGAGACCTTCCTCACTATAATGTCTATGGGCTTCAATCCGGAGGCTGCCTTGGACTTGAAGGCCGACTTGCAATTTTATTTCTCCGGGAAAGTTGAGGGGCCTTGTTATTTTAAAATTGAAAACGGCGGCATCACCACGGGAATAGGTGAGGCTGAAAACCCGGAGGTGACCATTGAATCCCCTTTTGAGATCTGGATGGATATCTTAACCGGCAAGGCCGACGGTCAGCAGATGTTCATAGAACAGAAGTACAAAGTCACAGGCGATTTATCCCTGCTCCTTCGTCTTAATCAGCTATTCGGTGAATAATCTGCCGTTCCGTCATAAAGCCATTCTATTGGAAGGAGAAGCAGGGTCAATTTTTACTATTGACATTAAGGCCTTCGAAACTTTTAAGGGTAACTTGCGGCCGTCAATGGCAACCTCTTTTTCCCCTTGACATCGGAAATCCAACTTTAATATAACAATTAACAGATATTATTATGATGTCGGCCAGATAATTTTCTAATCCTTTTCTTCTATTCCCTGATAAAGGGATAATAACCAAATAATGAGAGGTGAATCAATGAAAGCAAGAAATGTAGTAATTGTAGATGGATGCCGGTCGGCCTTTTCCCGCGGCGGCGTGGGGAAATTCGAGGCGACCCGCATGGATGAAATCGGCGCAACGGTAGTCCGGGCCCTGATGGAACGGAATCCCAAGGTCAAACCGACCATGATTGCCGAATTCGGGATCGGTAACGGCGCCAGGGCCGCGGATCTTTCAGCCCTGAACAATATTTCCCGTTTGGCCGGCCTGCCCCACGAAGTAACTAATTTTTATTCGGACAGGCACTGTGCTTCGAGCATGGAAGCCCTGCTTCGCATTGCCATGGCCATTGCCCTCTACCAGTATGACTGCGGCATCGCCTTCGGTGTAGAGCGCATGACCCGGGAACTCCTCGGCGGCCGGGCTGCCCCTGTGACGACACGGGTCAGTGATTTTAACCCGAGGACCTTGGAGAAGAACGAGATTCAACGTAATCTGGCCCACGACCATTTTGAATATTTTTCTAGACCTATTCCTGATTTTATCCTGGATTCTCCCCCCAATGCTTCCATGGTCCAGACGGCCCAGAACGTAGTTGAAATGTACGATATGACCAGGGAAGAATTGGATGCCTTTGCGGTTCGAAGCCATAAAAAGCTGACCGCGGCTTATGAAAAAGGCATTTATAAGGACGAAATCATCCCAGTGGAAATAGAACAACCTGTGTTTGATGATAAACGTCAATGGGTAGAGAACGAATATGGTCCCAAGGTCCTTTTCGACCGCGATGAATGTGTGCGTCCGGATTGCACCATGGAAGGTCTGGCGAAATTGGGTCCGGTCAAGGGTATTGTCAGTTATGGAAATCAGGAGCTCAGGATTACGGCCGGCAATTCTTGCCCGACCAATTCCGGGACCTCGGCCGCTTTATTAATGAGTGAAGAAATGGCTCTTAAGATGAAATTAGAACCCCTGGCCCGGATCATTGGTTGGGGGAACGGCGGGGTCAAACAGCAGATTATGGGGATAGGTCCCATTGTCTCAACCAAAAAGGCCATCAAACACGCTGGGATTACGCTTGATCAAATCGACCGGATTGAATTTAATGAAGCCTTCGCCTGCCAAGTTATTATCACCCTGAAAGAGCTTGGCATCCCGGAGGAAAAAGTGAATGTTAACGGTGGATCACTGGGGATCGGGCACCCGATCGGGGCCACCGGCTGCCGTCTTGTGCTCACTGTAGCCAAGGAACTCCGGCGCAGCGGGAAAAAATACGGGCTGGCCACCCAGTGCATTGGAGGAGGCCAAGGAGCGACGACTATTATCGAGGCCCTTAACTAAACACCCAGCAAATGTTAATTAAGGGGGACTTTTATAAAGGTTCTCCTTTAATTAAGGAAAGGTGAATAAATGAACGCAAGAAATGTAGTCATTGTAGATGGCTGCCGGTCGGCCTTTTCCCGCGGCGGCAAAGGAAAGTTGGAAGCAACCCGCATGGATGAATTGGGGGCCAAGATTGTCCAGGCATTATTGGCCCGGAATCCCAAGGTCAAGCCGACCATGATCGCTGAATTCGGGATCGGCAACGGGCGCAGGTCTCAGGATCTTTCCATGCTGAACAATATCTCCCGGCTGGCCGGCCTCCCCTATGAAGTGACCAACTTCTATACGGACCGGCATTGCGCCTCCAGTATGGAAGCCCTGCTGCGAATCGCCATGGCCATCGCCTTGGGTCAATATGAGTGCGGCATTTCTTTTGGTGTGGAACGTCAATTCGGTCCGCGTGGCTTCTCGGAGAATACGACACGGGTGGGCAACTTCAACCCAAGAACCTTGGAGAAAAACAAGATCCAGCGGGATATGGCCCATGACCATTTTGAATATTTTTCTACGCCCATACCTGATTTTCTCCTGGATTCTCCCCCCAACGCCTCGATGGTCCAGACCGCCCAGAATGTGGTTGAGATGTATAACATGACCAGACAGGAGATAGATGCCTTCAGCGAAAGGAGCCATAAAAAGCTGGCTGCTGCTTATGATAAGGGCGTTTATAAGGATGAGATCATACCGTTGGAAATCGAACAACCGGTTTTCGATGAAAAAAAGCAATGGGTGGAAGATGCCCATGGTCCTATGATCCTCTTTGACCGTGATGAATGCCTGCGGCCGGAGACGAATGTGGCCTCTTTGGCTAAATTGCCTCCGGTTAAAGAGATTGTCAGTTATGGTGGTCAGGAGCTCAGGATCACGGCCGGTAACTCTTGCCCGACTAATTATGGCGCCACGGCCAGTCTGATCATGAGTGAAGAGATGGCCATTAAAATGCGTCTGGAACCCCTGGCCCGAATCATCGGTTGGGGAAACGGCGGGGTTAAGCAGCAGATCATGGGCATGGGGCCGGTCGTATCAACCAAAAAAGCCCTTAAGCATGCCGGGCTCACGATTGATCAGATCGATCGGATTGAATTCAATGAGGCCTTCGCCTGTCAGGTTATTGGGACATTGAAGGAACTCGGCATCTCGGAAGAAAAGGTGAACGTCAACGGCGGATCGCTCGGTATCGGACATCCGATCGGCGCGACAGGCAATCGTCTCGTTTTCACAGTAGCCAAAGAACTCCGACGCAGCGGAAAGCGATACGGTCTGGCTACCCAATGCATTGGAGGAGGCCAAGGGGCCACAACCATTATAGAAGCACTTAACTAATTTAGACAATCGACACTAATAAAAAAGGGCCTTTCGCAAGGCCCTTTTTTAACAGCATCGGGAAAATTATCTTACGTCTTATCTCGTTTCACCAGCCTCTGTCCAATTTTATAAGCCTTTTCGAGAAGGGCTTTATCGGTCCTGGCAGGGGCCTGATGGCTGTCCCCTTGAATGATCCTGCCGACTTCTTCCATGCCCAGACCGGTTCCGGTCATGGCGGCCAGCCAGCGGATGGGTCTTTGAAACCGTTCCACATCAGGATGTCCTTGAGAGGTAACCAGGGCGAACGTCTTACCTGCCGGTACGGCGGAATCATAGCCTGAGCCGTCGGGCCGGCTGATATACAGGGAGTAACATCGATCAATAAAGATCTTCATTTGGCCTGTCACGTGATACATATAGATCGGCGTGCCGAAAATAGCTCCGTCACAGGTCTTGATCGCTTCCAGATAAGGACTCAGGTCATCTTGTTGTTTACATTTTCCGGGTCTCTTGCGGCAGGACAGACATCCTTGACATCCTTTCAGAATGATGTCGTGTAATCGAATCTCGGTGGTTTCCGCACCCGCTGATCTTGCCCCTTTCAGCATGGCCTTGATGATGGTCGAGGTATTTCCGTTTTCACGCGGGCTCCCGTTGAAAGCCAGTATCTGCATCCAATATCCTCCTTTTCTGAAACTTTTGAGATTGAATTCCTTATTCGTTTTCTTTCATATCAAGTAAAAAAATCTTTTGCAACCCCATTTCCATTGGCCATCATGGAGTGTTATTAATTCAATCTCTCTTGTCCTCCCTTTATCCATCTGCTCTTTCCCTCATCCTGGACTTTATTCTGGATAATGGAAAAATTTGAATATTTTTCATTAGGTTGCTATAGTTAAACACTTCTTTGTGGTGCAACTTAGTCAGCAGTGTCCAAGGCAGCACATAGTGTGGAATTTTGTGTACATTTAAAATTTGACCCCGGGATCTCTCGTGTCGGGGTTCATTCAGGAAGCGCATGAGATGAGTTTGGTTCCCAAATGGTTTGCCTAAAACGAACTAACTTTGCAGCTATTAATCAAATGCTATGGATCAACTGGACTTTAAAGACTCTCCTCTGAGGTGTTTCGACCGGAGTCTGCGCATTCCGAGAAGCCACCGGTCGTAGTCGGAGGTCTTTCTCTCCAAATAAAGTTTGACCTCAGGGTGGGGTAGAATCAGGAATCTTTCATCAGCCAAAGCTTCAATCACCAAATCGGCGACCGCCTCCGGTTCTAACCTGCCGTCGACAGCCGCTACACTCTCCTCTTCCCGGGTCATCCCGGAGCGAACTGCCTGTGGACAGACCACTGAAACTTTAATCCCCTGATCGCCGTACATGATGGCGATATTTTCCGCCAAACCCACGGCCGCGTGTTTGGTAGCAGCATAGGAAGAAGATCCGGTCGTATTCAGCAAGCCTCCTGCAGAAGCAACATTAAGAAGATAGCCGCCGCCCCGTTCAATCATTTGGGGAATAACCGCCCTCGCGGCGTATACATGGGCCATCACATGGACTTCCCACATCTTTTGCCATATTTCATTGGAGAGCTCAAAGCCTCCTCTAACCGACATTCCGGCATTGGAGCAAAACAGATCAACAGGACCGTATTTTTCTTCGGTCCGCTTGACCACCTTTATAATATCATCTTCATTACTGACATCACATTTCAGCGCCAACCCCTTGATCTCATCTGCAACGGCCATGGCGCCGTTTTCGTCAATATCAACCACGGTGACGCCTTTTGCGCCTTCCTGCGCGAACCGACGGCAAAAAGCCCTGCCGATGCCGCTGGCGCCGCCCGTAACAACAACTACTTTATCCTTAACTTCCATTTTAATCAAACCTCTTTGTTCTATTTTAAATCCGTTTTGAGTCTTGTACCATTGAATGATCGAAATAAAAACACCAAGCTTTTGTACTCGTAATCAAACGTACCGATTGGGCTAAAGATTCTTCGCTGTTATCTACAACGCTTTTTCTCCTTGATCCCTCGTTGAGCTTATTTTATACTCTTTCCATTAAAAAAGAAATCCGTTAGTAAAAATAAGGAGGAGGTTATGAAAATGGGAATAGGGCTGTTCCTAGGAGTTTTAATTATTCTGTTAGGTTTGGGAATCATTTTGAATGTTATTTTCCATATCCATATTCCGATATTTAAAGTTCTTTTCGGATTGATTCTCATTTTTATAGGTCTGAAAATCATCTTTGGTAGTTGGATTCCTTTCCCCTCTTGTCAGGGAAACTCCGGAAATGTGATCTTTCAAGAGAGGACTTACCGAGGCCTTCCCGGAGACTCAAAAGAGTATAATGCTGTATTCGGGAAGGTAGTGGTTGATTTACGAGGGATTGAACTCAAAGAAAAAGTAACAAAAATAAAGATCAGTGCCGTTTTTGGTGGGGCGGAGGTCATTTTAAGTAAAGCGACGCCGGTGCGCATTAAAGCTGAAGCTGTTTTTGGCGGGGTACAAGTACCAGAGAATATGACCGGTGCTTTTGGTACTTCCACTTATCAAAGTAATAATTTTAATGAGAACCAGAATTATTTAGTTATTGAAGGAACAAGTGTGTTTGGCGGGATTGTGATCCGTTATCAATAAAACCTGCCTGAGTGGAACTGGGTCAGTAAAATAATCCGTAATCCGAGAGGTTGTTGAATTAGTTGAATTGGTATTTTATGGCCCGGATAGACCCCGAGGGCATCGAATTGTTAGATGACGCAAGGGTATGATCCGGGTACATAGGTGACACTTTATTCCGGGGACATGGGTGACACTTTTCTCCTCGTCCGTGGATTGCCACATTCAACGATGGTCTGTCGTACCGGTACACGCTCAATCACGTCC
>JBEKPQ010000091.1:0-16395 GCA_049520575.1 Thermodesulfobacteriota bacterium
TTATGGTAAAAATGGACTATAAATTTTAAAATAAATTTTCTGAGTTTTTTCGGTGATCCTCTAACTAAGGGGTTCCAATGGAAGAAGATTAAACCCCATTTCTCAATAGAGAGGTAGGGTTTTTTATTATGATTAAGTTTTAGAATTTCCTGGCGGATATATGAAAAATAAACGCACCCGTTAGCTTTATATACTAAAATTGCAATGCTAACTGCCCGTTGTGCATTTAGAACCACGTTTTCTGCTCAGCACGGCAGATAACACGGGCCAAATGATTACTATTTAAATCCTTCTGTGGAGGACTTCTTTTGGGAGAATCAAAATTATGTTCAATGCAAAATTCAGGTAATGAAAAAACTTTTTTTCCTGATCCTCTCCTTTTTGATTACCGGGACCCTTTTCTATTACTTAGTATCGTATAGCCGGTGGTCCGATTGGAGGAGGCTGTTTTTTGCCCTGGATCCCCGATATCTTCTGGCGTACCTACTGCTTTATGCGGCGGCCATTTTTCTTAGGACAGTACGCTATTCTATATTGTTGAAAGCTTCCCTAAGCGGCGTTCGCCCTTCTTTTGGGGCCGTGTTCTTGGTTACCAGTGTTCGGAATATGCTGGTAGATCTACTACCTGCCCGTACCGGCGAAATTTCCTACCCCGTCCTCTTAAACCGGATCTATCGGGTAAATCTATATCCCAGCTTGACTTCCTTCGCCTATGCCTTCTTATTTGATTTCCTCGCCCTGGGACCTTTATTTGGGTTAGCTGGATTGATGGATAGTTTGATCTCCTCCTCCCATTACCCCAAGTTGTGGTTATTTTCGGCACTGTTCATTTTAATAGGAACCCTCCTGGTTTTTGGGGTGGAACCTTTCTTCCGTAAACTGGCCCATTGGTTGAATCGCCGATCTTATTCTCTCTTGAAAGAAAATAGAACCCTGCGTCGTGTCCCTGAAATCTGTAATGGGATAAGCCAATCTTTCAGAGACCTAAGAGAAGCCAGAATTTTTTGGAAGATTTTGGGTATTTCCCTGGCCATTCGCAGTCTAAAATACAGTTACCTTTATCTCCTTTTAATGGCTTTCGTTCAGGCCATGACGGGTACAAATGTTTCACTGCCTTTTTTGATCATTTTCATGGGCCTGGTTGCCTCCGAAGCCGCAGCCAGTCTGCCCATCAGCGGCCTGGCCGGGTTTGGGTTCTACGAGGGCGTCCTGGGTACCGTCCTGTCTACCCAAGGGTTTTCTGCTTCCCAGGCGCTATTGCTTTCCTTCGGGATGCATTTTTTAACCCATGTTGTGGGTTATTCCTGGGGAGGTTTGGCCTTACTCCTTATCTTGATTCATTCGGCTCGAGTTAGAAGAAATGAAAAAAGGGATTAAAGGGATGGTTCGATAAAAATATCGGGCCAATTATCATTGGCAGGATTATAGGTGAGACGAAATGCTTCGGATCACTGGTTAAGATAAGGGAAGATCAGGAGGCAGAGGGAGTAGTAAGTCTAAATTTTGGAGGTCTGCCTCTTCTTTTCTTCTTGATTCTGTCTTTTTCTCACCCTATACTCTTTCCATCCAAATAGAAAAAAGGTCTTGATGCCTGCGTTAGAGGATACAAGAAACAACATTATCTGTTTGCGTAAAAGGGTGGGGCAAATGACTCGAACCAAATCATTCCCTGGAAAACGTAGGAACTATCTATTGTTTCTGATACTTCTACTTCTGTTGGCAGTCACCTCCGTAAAGTTTGGCCCTCGTTTGGTATATCGATTTTTTGGAAATCTTTGGCTGAAGAAATATGAAAGCCGTTTAACGAAGGCACAAATCAATGACATTCAGAAAGGCATTCAAGGACTTAAGGCCAAAATCGTCTGGGCATCGAACCGGACAGGCAACCATGAAATTTTTTTGATGACCCTGCCGGATCTCAAAATGTATCAATTGACTCATAATCCGCATGTAAATACCTTCCCCCGTTTTTCACCGGATGGAGAAAAGATCCTCTTCTGTCGCAGCCAACCACGCTGGATTTCCCAGCGTAACTTTGAGCTCTGGGATGTTTATCTTCTATCCCTAACCACGAATAAGGAAATTTTAGTAGCCAAAAATGGTTTTGTGCCCCAATGGATAACCAATAGCCGGGTCAGCTTTGCTAGAAAAAATAAAGTGATGATCAAGGACTTGGAGACCGGGAAAGAAGAGATGATCTTAGACTGCGACCAGGAACCGATTTTGAGTGAGATAACCACCCCCGAATTTTTTCGCCAGGACCCCAACCTTCTCGTCATGACGTTACGAGGGAAACAGAATGGGGTATTTGTCTGGGAGAGAAAAAAGGGGTCTCTGTTAAAAATCGGTTTCGGCTGCGAGCCCACCTGGGTCCCTTCAGGCCAAGAAGTAATCTGGGTGGCTAACGGTGGGAATGGAGGGACTCAGCTTCTTAAATCCTCAATATCCAATCCCCGGGAAAACCTTTTTATGGATCTTCCCGGCCGGTATAGCCATGAATATTTTCCGCGTCTTTCTACCGATGGAAAATGGCTGGTCTGGGCAGCTACGGCCGAAGGACATGAACCTGATGTTGTCGACTATGAGATTTTTCTATGGAAGGTGGAAGCTCCTTTTTCTCAAGCCGTCCGGCTTACTTACAATCCGGCCAACGATCAATGGCCGGATATTTTGCTTGAACACTAATGGGATAGCACCCGCTCCTTTTTCTTTTGGCTGACCTCAACGCGATGTTTCATAAACGGATCAAGGCCAGTTGCAAGCCCGGCCACCTGCTGACCTCCGACGGTATCCATATGAACCCCGATGGCGACAAGGTAGTGGCGACGGGTATCCTGCGGGCCTTCGGGCTCAACATCGCCCAGGTCAGGAAGGCCAAGGAAACCTGGATGTATATTCGTGGCAATGTCGACCGGCGTGCGGTATTTAAGTGTTTTATAATATGTTGACGGGCAGCCTTTCATGGTTTTTCAGTTGTCCATCTACTCTTCAAAATTCTCTCTTTGAAAAAAGACAAGATTTCGAACGGTAATCGTTGATACAAATACCTGTTAAGGACGAAGAGTTGTAGATGTACTCGATGAATTCAGTACGGTGAGACATTTTTAAAGAAACCTGAGGGCTTCTTCCTGTAAATCCTCATTTCTAAAAAGTTTGAAAATGGTGTATAATACTACTCGTAATCAATATTAAGGGCTAAGCTGGATACGTATATTTATTAGAAGACAAACAAGTGGTTAACTTAATTTTTTTACAATAAAATAGGTAAAAAGGAAGGCAGGTAAGTTATGCTCGGTTTAAACCAAGATTTACTGGTTATTTTGATAATAGCCGCTTTTATCTTTGGGGGGAAGAAATTACCAGAAATTGGGAAAGGCTTGGGAAAAGGAATCCAGGAGTTTAAAAAGGGTATATCAGGACAAGAAGAAGAGCCAGCACCTAAACCCAAAGAAATTGAAAAAGACACGACTGATAAAAAAGAATAGGATAAGCCTTTATCCGGGTACTCCAATGGCCAGAGGAATTGGATCGATCTGAGATGTCTAATACAATTTTGGGAAATTTTTATAGATTATGAATAGGCTGAAGATTATTGTATGTCATTTATTAAAATTCTAATTTTGGCCATCGTTCAAGGAGCAGCAGAGCTCCTGCCTATTTCCAGTTCTGCCCATGTCATTTTGGCTGAAAAATTGATGGGTCTTGACCCAACCAATCCAGAGATGACCCTTATCTTGGTAATGTTGCATACCGGTACGATGTTTGCGGTAATCTTCTATTTCTGGAATTCATGGAAAATGGACTTTTTTTCGTCAAGAAAGGAGTTTTGGAGTTTCTTCAAACTGATCTTGGTTGCCACTGCCTTCACCGGGGCCATTGGACTTGCATTGAAATTTCTTATCGAACGACTTATTTTTAGTCATGTCCCTCATGCAGAGGTTGAGCTACTTTTTGGCAATTTGGCCTTAATAGCTGTGAGTCTTGCTATAGTAGGTTTATTAATTATTTATGCGGGAATGTATGGAGATCGGCCAACTAAAATGGCGGTCCTGGGTTTTAAAGAAACATCTTGGATAGGGGCCATTCAAGGCCTCTGCCTTCCTTTTCGGGGCTTTTCCCGTTCCGGGGCCACGATATCCGTAGGATTATTGAATGGAATTTCAAAGGTGAAGGCTGAGGAATTCAGCTTCGCACTTGCCGTCGTAATTACCCCACCGATTATCATCCGCGAAGCTCTTCGATTATTGAAGGCCCATCCGGTCTTTTTATCGGATAGGGTTAGCCTAGTCGGTCTCTTTTATCCCAGCCTAATGGGAATGGTTTTTAGTTGCATCTCCGGGCTCTTAGCTCTCCGATGGCTTTCTCGCTGGTTGGAAAATGGCAGGTGGCAACTATTTGGTTTTTATTGTCTTGGCGCATCTGGTTTCGTTTTTTTACTTTATAGGCTTGGATTTTAAAACATCCTCTTCTTGCTTCATTGGGACACAACCTTATCTAATACATTTTTTCTATATTATTTTAAATATCGAGTAGCTGTTATTTGACCACTTTCAATCAGATAATCCTTGGTTGATTCACCTTAACGACACCACACCCTTATAGGTGCTATCTCTAAATTGGCCTGTCGGGGCAAATTTTATAAAAGACGACGGCTTCTTCCTGTAATCTTCAAATTTCCTATTTGGAAAAAAGACAACATTTCAAACAGTAATCCTCATCAAGTTGGCAGGAAATCTAATCCATAGGCGGACAAACCAAAGACCCCAACTCAAACCCAAATCCCTCGAAATTCAAATAGACTACTCGGAATCCCCGCTTCCATTTTTTAAGCAAGTTTTTGATCACGATTTCCGGGTTTTTATGAGTCACTGGACTACCTGCGATAAAATAGAATTGGCGGCCGTAAAGAGAGATCTGTCTAAATTTTGGAAGCTTGCGTTACATACTGCTTTCCTTGAGATGATCAATAACGCTTTTCAGATTTGATAGCTATAGCTAGTGTCACGAATAACAGTAAGAGGGGATAGGCAGGCGAAAAATAAAACGTGTTAAGACTCGGGAAAGAAGTCACATTGATTATTGAAAGAATAAGCAGCCTGATAACAAGAGCAATAAGCAAAGCAGTATTAATCAACCAAAGATTCTTAACTGTTTTGGTTTTGAGAATATTCACGGTGCTTATTAGGTAACCTATAAGCGCAAGCACAATGAGAAAAGGAACGGTTGTCTGATAGGCCTTGCCAATCCGGGTCAAAACCGAAATCTTAAAGTTGTCTATTCTTGATTGATATGGCAATAAGTCATTATCAATATAATTAAGAGGGTCAAGATAGAAGCGGAACTTAGGGGTTTCCCCCGCTCTGATGCTT
Organism: Thermodesulfobacteriota bacterium; assembly: GCA_049520575.1. GTDB lineage: Bacteria > Desulfobacterota > RBG-13-43-22 > RBG-13-43-22 > RBG-13-43-22 > RBG-13-43-22. The sequence goes on from JBEKPQ010000091.1 coordinate 5,370, forward strand.
CCATCAAGAGGGATTCGTTCATCCTCATGCTCGCCTGTTCTTATATGCAAAGAGCATCCTTCAGTGCAGGATGTAGTTATCTCAAAACGGGCCTCGCGGGCATTGGGAAAATCTTTACCACGAGAGAAAAAATACTGATAGACATCCGAACTCGGCAGCGGCTTTACAGTGTCTGTAAGGGTGCCGTCTGCCGCTCTGACCGACAGTACGGCGGACGAAGCGGGATTCACCGCAAAGGCCCATCCGCTGATTTGCAGTTGCATTGTTGCACGTTGAGAAAGGCGCGAGCCTGTCAGATCGCGAAATAATATCAATGAGTTCTTTGTCCCTTCACTGGGGCTGGGGTGAGCCTGGAAGCCTTCGAAACGGGAAAGGAAAACAGCCCCCCGAAGAAGTGTATTCACTAACGGACGGGCATACTCGCTGTGCCAGGGCGGCATCATCGATGCCCTCTCTGCTCCACACTCAATCTGTCCTCTAGCACATGCAGCGTTTACTTCAGTTGCCAAGCATCGGTAATAATTCGCTGAAGATTTAGCAGATGTATAATGACCGGCGTCATCAGCCGCCTCACGTAAAGCCCACATAAACCAGCCACCACCGATATCGTCACAGAGAGATGCCCCTTTGCAACTGTTAGAAATCCACGCCGCACCAAGATTTCCTTCCAGCAAGGGCGCCAACTCGGCAAATGCCGGACTGATTTTATAAATACGCTCACGTGTCTCCTTGGGTACAGGATAATAGGGTTGCCAGTGCGAATGCTTAACACGCGACAAAGCCCCATACGCAGCAAGGAAGTCATGCGATTTAAGTTCAACCGTGGTAAAGAGACCGTACCGGAGCTTGTTGATTCCCGCGACAGTCCCGATAATAATCAGCCAGATGCAAAAAGGCAAGATACATATAGAAGAGAGGAAAAGCCAGCGGTTTGGCTGTGTCTGTCGCATTCTAACCACAGCAAGACCAACGATGACTAGTACAGATGGAATCATCCAGACGCCTTCTTCCCGGGTCAGCCAGAAAGCTGATAAAGAGAGTCCCAGACAAGTCAACCAGAGCCAGAGGTTTTTCAGTGGACGATCATGTCTTGCCAATATCCCAACAGCCCCGGCGACAACTAACACTGTGAGCGCCGGATAAATGCCCTCCCGATGCACCTTGGTCATAACGCCATCCGTGTAGCTCATAGGGTTAAATAGCAGAATGGCCCAAATCAGAAAAAGTATGCTTTGTCTGGAGAAAATAGGTCTGATGGCAACTATAAATATGGCACAAGCAGCAATGTAGAGAAGATGCTGCGCCAGCAAAAGAGGGATGCCTGACAGAAAAGTCATAGCGATCCATATGGGATAAAATGGCCCTTTTATCAAGGTCAGACTATTATAGGGTCCAAGCCAGTAGCCGGCTAAAAGGCCACTTGCATTAATAAGAAAATGACGGTCATCATGTATAAGATAGCCTATGGCAGACAGCGTCAGTCCATTTACCAGCCACAGCTTAACTAACGCCAAACCTAAGCATACAACCTTCCCCCATAATGGAAACGTATCAACCGCAGTTTGTTCTTTTTGGAATTGGACAGGATTTGCCATCATCTAAATTTCATTCAACTTATCATGCCAGTGAACGTTCAAGCAAAGCTTTCATTTACAAAGATATGAGTTAGTGCAGACTCAATTTAGCTATGAAATGCAACGACCTATCAATGAAAAAATTCATCGGCCATAGGTACAAAAAGAGTTGGGTATCTCATTTTTGTATGATGAGGTTTATAGCGGTGAACATTTCACGCCATTGCTGTTTAGTCCAGTAGTTATAAGGCGAAACGACACCGTGATGAGCATTCCCGACCCTATCCATAAAACGCAGGGTCAAACCAGCCAGCCCTCTTTCCTTAATATGATCTTTTAGCACAATAACATCCGTGATACTCGCTTAGCTTCTTTTAGCAAATTCGCGGGACTTGCCGTATGGTGGAATACATCAACAAAAATTACTGCGCCGAAACTTCCCGTTTCGTGGGGTATAAGATTTCCATCAAAAGCATTTACGGGAATATAAGTATTGTCACGCACGAGAACGTCGATGCCAAAAATACTTCTTCCTATTCTCTATTATTGTATATAAATAAATTATTTAAACCAAATTGGAACGGGATGTGCCTAACTTTACGAAAAAATGATTGGTCAAAGTACTCATCGATCTTGCTGACGGCAAATCCACCATGCTGTTCTAAAGACATTCCGTCAATTAAATAGATGTACTTTAGCATAGATAGAATCCGATCGACCCGCGGACTCGGAACTGTCAATATAATCCGACCATCATTTTTTAACATCTTATAACATTCGTCGATAATACTTCTCTTATTTTCTCCCAAATGTTCAAATACTGAAAGCATAAAAATAATATCTACAGAATTATTTTTTATTGGCAGGTTCTCTCTAGCGTAAAATATGTCTCCGCCAACACTTATCAAGTGTTTACTCGTATAATTCGAGGCCAAAGGATCAACTAGTATTCCTAATCGATACTTTTTCTGTAATCTGTTAAGCAAATAGAAGTCGTAGCCACCTAAGTCTAATACTGTTTCCGCATATGTAATCTCATTTATAGCCTTGGATACCCTTAGGTATCTTATGAACTTATCAAATAGTTTCATATAAAGTGGACTCCTCTTGTCAAGAGACAATTTTTTACCATATCTTCGTCGCAGTTCCATATTCTGTATCCTAACGGGGACTGCCGTGTAGTGCAGACTCGACCGGGAGATATCGAGTATCGTACACTGCCGGGTAAGTGGCATTTCAGCTTTCCGACAATGCTCATTTATGCCTCAACTGTAAAATGCTTAAAAAGAAACTCGCGAAGATAATTTGGAGACCAGCCGCCAAGAAAGTGACGGAAGGAATCGCTAGCCGCATCGTTATGCTGGGGATCAGCGGCCCGAAAGATGTTCTACCCCATATGGCGAAGGCGTAAATCGATCCCGCCATACCGGCGAGACTCAAGAGGCCGCCCAAGATAAGCCCTCGCTCCAAATTAACAATTCTTAAAAAGGATGTAATGCGAGCATCTTCAGGAAGCAACCCGGAGCTAATCGCAAATACCTTGGAAAACAACGCGAAGGCAACGGTTTGCAATCCTAAAATGATAAAGGTCGAGGCATATAACATAGTATGTATATCAAAAGTTGCACCACCGATAGTTATTGGCCCGGACAATAAAGCGCTCATAACAAACAAGCCAAGTGCCATCAATATAATGCCCGGATAAAAAAAGAGCCAGCGAGGGCTGTAGAGTAACAGAAATCGCAAATGACGCCATCCGTCACGCCAGCGCCTCAAGTGGGGAGGACGATACCTCCCATCAGGCGAAAGGGTCGTGGGAACATCTACAATCCGGAGCTTACAGAGAGTCGCCTTGACTACCATTTCGCTGGCGAACTCCATGCCCGCAGTCCGCAGATCGAGCCGTTGAATGGCTTCTTTATTGAAACCACGAAGACCGCAATGAAAATCGCCAACCGGACTGTGGAAAAACAGGCGTCCCAAGCTTGTCAGCACAGGATTGCCCAGATAACGGTTCAATTTCGGCATAGCCCCTGGTCTAATTTCTCCCTTAAAGCGATTGCCCATGACCAGTTCATAGCCTTCTCTGAGCTTTTCAACAAAAGGGGCGAGTGCCGTAAAGTCATAGCTGTCATCAGCATCACCCATGATCAGGTACTTACCTTGTGCCGCATTTATTCCACCAATCAAGGCCGCGCCGTAGCCCCGTTCCGGGACGTTAACCACGCGTGCTCCATGGGCTGCGGCAATGTTCTGTGAACCATCGGTACTTCCGTTATCAGCAACGATAATCTCTCCATGAATATCATGAGCTTTCAAAAAGGAATGTGCTTTTTGAATACAAACTCCTAATGTCGAAGCCTCATTGAGGCATGGCATAATAATAGAGAGTTCGCAATTGGAAGGCCCAGCTACAGCTTGGTCCCGTTCCAACGAACCGAATTCTCCAAGCGGCATCCCGATAGGTTTGAATTGCATGAGCCTCCTTGCAGACAACAATTTGCGTATGATAATATGGTTTCCTCTTTATGTCAATGCACTCAGGTGACTGCTGTCAGATGACTGCCCCCAATCAAGGGGAAAAAATGGTTTATTTTTGTGTTTATTATTGTAACTTTTCCCGGGGCTTCGTATCAAGGTAAATCAGGATGCCCTGATTCCCTCAACCTCTCTGAAAAAACTCTTCGAGCCGTCACTTTCGAGCGGTGAAGTGACTTGTTGAGTTCAACCTGTAATCGTTAATTTTCGGAATGATCGCTTTAGAATAGTTGTAGGTGTACACTTCATCCCGCATATTTTGACACTATCTGTCAAATCAAATACAGGTTAAAACAATTTATATTACCGGCAGTAAGGTGATTACAACGGTAGGGATAGAGAAAAAGTAATTTTTGAAGCTCCCTGCTCCAAGACTTCGGCGGAACCCTCGACGAGCTCAGGTCGAGTCGCTCAGTCGAGTCGGTGCAATCCCGCCTTGGCGGGATTCCATGCGAGGATTGACAAAATAAATTACCCGTTTTATTCCTTGTGAAAATGCATGTACCAGAGGTATCGGGTGAATTCCTTGAATCCCAGGCGTCGATAGATCGGCTCCCCGAATGGACTGGCTTGAAGGATAACTGAGGAGGCACCTCTGCGGAAGGCCTCGTTGGTCACGGTGGCTGTACAGACTTCGGCCAATCCTTTTTTCCGGAACGACTCAATGGTACCCACCCAGTAAATGCCGGCAATGGAGTGTGAAAAAACAATCATGGCGCAGGAAACCGGTCGTTCATTTACGTAGACGACGGCCAAATAATTATAGGGGCGAAGCATTCTTTCCGGTTTTTCAAAGATATTTTTCCCGAATTCAACACTCATTCCCAGACTGTGAAAACTGTCAATGGCCACCGAGGCAAAATCGGCCGCCCCTGTTTCATCTTCTATCGACTTGATTTTAAAATCAGCTGGAAGTTCCTTGATAAGGATCGGCTCATGGACGGCCATTCCCGGGGTATCAGATATTTTCATCAGTTTAGCCGACTGGCAGAGAATCTCAAGATCGGAATCCAGATGCCGGCGCACATGGAGGCTGTAGCCGGGTTTCCTGTTCCCGAAGAAGGTCTCGATCCTTTCCATTACCTCTTCGGCCGGCGGCCCGGCGTGGTTGCCGACTCGGATGGCTGAATTTGTTTGCGGAGTTGAACCTCCTCCGGCAATCAACAGAAGGTCATCCTGTTCTATGATCTTGCTATTGGTTGCCCAACGGGCTGTTTCCCGCATGGATTCAGCATAATTTAAATCAGCCAAGTAAATCAGATCGTGGTTTGTCAAGGTTGCTCCTTGTTAAAGATTAGCAGGATGCTGAAAAAGGTCCATCTGCTGCGTTGCCCTCATCCCTCGTTACTGCGGCGTACTTCTATCTACGCCTCGTTCCTCGGAATTTCGGGCGCCTTGTAGCCGGTCGGCTTTGCCGACCTATATAAAAGGCCTCCAAGGAGGCCGGCAGGTCCTTTTTGAGCATCCTGAAATAAGAGGTTTTCCGCATCCTATTAGAGAAAAGGTCCCAGAATACGAGGAGTCAAGGAATCAAATGTTAAGTTTCCGAATAATGACCTCGACCATCTTATCCTCCGGCACCGCTTCCAAATCCACCATCGGTCCGGAGATTACAATCCATCTTTTGGCCAAACGCCTGAGGTCTGGTTTATCCGCACAGGCAGTCGGGCATCCGCAAACTAAAACGGCCCTCTCATATAGGGCGGCCGAATGCCCCGTTACCAGTTTGCATCCCGGCGGCAGCAATTTTCTGATTTCTTGAACCAGGGCCGATCGGTCAATAACGGGATTGCACCCCCCACAAAATTTGAGACCGATCAGATCCATCCCTCCTTGGAGGCCATCATTCTTTGATCCCGGCAATATTTTTAGCCAGCTTTTTTTTGTACTCCAGGTTGCCCTGCCGGGCGATCATCACCCGCTGGGCCTGGGGTGAACCGGCCCCGTGCATGGACTCGGTCCGGTAGCCGACTGCCGCCGTCCCCAGGGTGATATTTTCTATGAGCCTCAGCATGCGGCACCGCTGTTCAGAAGAAACGGAGGCCACGCCCTTGATATATTTTTCCACCACTTTCCCGATTTCTGGATGACGCAGATCTCTTTCCGAGGCCATGGTGACCATGAGCCCGCCGGCAATATCTTCAGCCAATCTGGCGATCTCGTAAGGAAATCGGGTGACATTCTGCTTGCAGACATTGGCCAGCAGCAGGTTGATCAAATAGGTGCCGGAGGCGGTTTTATGCCCTTCCGCCGAACAGGCAATGCCGCAGGCGTACAGCGTTTCATTCATATGCATCATCTCAATCAGTTTGTCCTTGATGTGGGAGGCCTTGGAGGCACCATTGTAGTCAGCCGCCACGGCCGCCGCACCGATCAGCACATCCCCCACGCCTACTTTACACCCACCATAACTCTGACGGTGATAACCGGCGAACCGTTCTACCAGCAGACCGCTGTATTCGTATTCGCCGCACATCAAAACATTTTCCCAGGGGACAAAAAGATTATCGAAGACCATGAGCGCTTCATGACCGCCGAAGCGGGCGTTTCCCACATCGATTTCCCCACCCTCCAGTTTGCGCGTGTCGCAGGACTGACGGCCGTAGATATAGAAGATACCTTGGGCATCCGCCGGCGCCACGAAAGAAAGGGCATAGTCGGCATCCTCTTTTCTCATGGCCACGGTCGGCATAACCAGAATCCAATGGGAATTGACGGCCCCGGTCTGGTGTGCTTTGGCCCCGCGGACCACGATACCTTTATCGTTTTTCTCGACGACATGAACGTACATATCCGGATCGGCCTGTTGGCTGGGCGACAAGCTGCGGTCTCCTTTCGGATCGGTCATGGCGCCGTCAACGGTCAGGTCCTCTTCCTGCATCATCCGCAGGAATTGGGTAAAACGGTCATGATAATGCGTGCCCAGTTTCTGATCCATTTCAAAAGTGACGCTGTCAACCGCATTGATGGCGTCCATGCCGACACAGCGTTGGAAGCAGGACCCGGTTTGTTGTCCCAGAAGTCGCTGCATCTTTACTTTCTTGACCAGGTCTTCGGTGCTCTGATGTAGGTGACAGAACCGGTTGATCTTCTTGCCCGTCAGATGGGATTGGGCGGTCATCAGATCCTCGTGTCCCGGATCCTGGGCCAGGGTATAAGTCATTTTTACCGAATTCATCGACGGTCTGATGATGGGATGATCCACCGGATTTTTCACCAGTTCACCCATCAAGTAGATTTTGAAATTAAGCTTACGCAAACTTGCTTCATATTCTTCCGGCGTTTTAAGTGCCATTTCTTTTTCTCCTTCAAAATGATCCGTTATTTCCGATGAAACCCCTCATACCTGAGGGTTACTACGAGGCATGAAAAATATTCTAAGGATCCAAGGGGTCAAGGGCCTGTAACGAGCTTAGGAGGATTCAATGGAAAAGCATGGAAGTGAAAACCTGGGTTCCCCGGAGGGGAACCTTTTCTATAGCTCGACGAAGTCGAGCGGCTGAATCCTCGAATCCCGGAATCCTCGAACCCTTTTTTCATTTAAATCGCCTCCACGATAAAGGCATGGGCAGGACCGCCGCTGGCACAAAGAGCAGCACATCCGTATCGGACCCTGCGTCGCTTCATCTCGTTGATCATGGTCATGATGAGCCTGGCGCCTGTTGCCCCGACAGGATGCCCTAAGGCGATCCCCGAACCCAGGGCGTTCAACCGATCCAATGGGACTTTTAATTCCCGATTGACTCCCAATACCTGCGCCGCAAAGGCTTCATTGAATTCGAAATAATCTATATCGTCTTGTTTGAGACCGGCAAACCGCAAGGCATTTCGAACCGCTGGAACGACACCCATGCCCATGATCCTGGGTTCCACTGAGCCGGGTGCCGAAGCCACTACCCTGGCTATAGGCTTGATCTTCATTTTTTTTGCCGTGTCTGAATCCATCATAATTAGAGCCGAGCCTCCGTCATTGAGACCGGAGGCATTGCCCGCCGTCACTGTGCCGTCTTTCTTAAAGGCCGGACGCAATTTGGCCAGAGCTTCCATACTGGTATCGGGCAGAGGATGCTCATCCGTATCAAAAACTACCGTTCCCTTTCTGGTCTTGACCTCAACGGGGACTATTTCATCCTTAAACCAGCCTTCTTTAATGGCCTTACAGGCCCGCTGGTGGCTCATCAAAGCGAATTCATCCTGTTCTTCACGGGTGATCCCATATTGCTCGGCTATATTATCGGCGGTAATACCCATATGGTAGCCGACGAAATCACAGATGAGGCCTCCCTTCATGAGACTGTCAATAACTTGTTCAGCATTTCCCAAACGATAGCCTTTACGGGCGCCGAACAGGAGATAGGGGGCATTGGTCATGCTTTCAACGCCCACGGCGGCGCCGATATCGATTTTTCCGAGCATGATTTCCTGGGATAAAAGCTCGGCAGCCCGCATGGAAGATGCACATTGCTGATGTACCGTGAAGGCGGCTGATTCTACAGAACAACCGGCTTTCAAGGCGACATGTCTGGCGGTGTTTCCCGGAGATCCGGCCTGATTGCATTGACCGGTAATAACTTCCTGGATCGCTCCCGCATCCACGCCCGCCTTCCCCAGGGCGCCTTTTAAGGCGATTACGCCCAAATCAATAGCACTATAACTCTCCAAAGAACCTTGGTAATTCCCAATAGCGGTCCTTGCCCCGCTTACGATAACCACTTCTCTCATAGCCGTTCCTTTCTTTAGGCTTTGTCTTGTAACCGGAAGTTTTTAAAAAAGTTGACCTCTATAGATTCAAATAGGGGCATTGAAAAAGTTTGTTTATACCATGTAATCGATCGCAGATCAACAGGCGAGAGGAATTTTTCCTACTACTTAGGGGGATAAATAGAAAAAGATAGGATCTATGGTTTAACGGCCCGTTTAAATCGTTCTTCCTGGTCCTGGTAATAGGATCGGTTGGGTGGATTTTTAGTCAGCACCTGTTGGATAATCTCCAGGGCCATATCAGGGCGATTGTTGACCAGATAGGCCTCGGCCAAGGTATCCAGGATCATGGGATCGGGTTTCAGATCGGCTGCTTCCTTGGCCAACGACAAGGCCTTTATCGGCTGAAAAAGGGCCGGGTCTTTGCTGCTGGCCAAAAGCCAAGCCAGGTTATTTAAAGCCAGGACATTTTTCGGCTCCTTTTGCAATATCTTTTCATAAGTGGTCTTGGCCTGCTGATATTTTTTCTCTTCATGATAGATCATGGCCAAGGCCATCAAGGTTTTGGTATCTCCCGGCCGGGAGCGAAGCTCCTGAGTTAAGAAGGATTCCAAGACCCGGGAGTCGCCGTCAGTCCCGGAAGAAAGCCATATCCGCTCCTTGATCCCATAAAAACCTAGACCGACCAGCAGGAAAAAAAACAGGCCTATGGACCAATATATCTTTTTATCATGCCTTCGGGCCAGATCAGGGCGGCGTCCGGCCTGATCCAAAAACGCCACCCGCTGGGCAATACTGAAATGGTGCCAACTAGGGAGATTACGGCTTTGCCCGGAAGAATAACCGATCTTTTCCAGGGATCGGATCAAAGGTTCGGGTGAACCCATGGTCTTCAGGGCGAACAGATCGGCCTGCCGTTCAAAATTGCGCATGAAAAAACCGAAGAGGAAACGAAAATAGAGGATCAATCCCAAGGCCACGGGCAGAACCATGAAGACCGAAGTCAGATCTTCAAAATAGTCCCTCCAGGAATAAAGAAAATCAAGGATGGCCGGGTATTGAAAGAGCTGGCGCGTAAACCACTGCGAAAAAAAAACCGCCAGCAAGACATAACCGGCGAAAAAACCGAGATAGAACAGGAGGTGCTTTTTCCGAATGTGACCTATTTCGTGAGCCACGACCCCCATTAATTCCTCCGGTTCCAAAAGATCCAGCAAAGAAGGAGTGATCAGCAGATAGCGGAAGCGTTTGACCAGACCCATGACCCCGGCGGTCAACATACTGCCCCCGAAGGCCGGCCAGAGGAAAATCTGCTGAAAGGGAGCCCCCAATTTCTGACAAAAATCGGAAAGGATTTCTTTTTTGGGCCCTTCAGGAATGGGCCGGCATTGCCACCAGGTCTTAATCAGGAAGGGGAAAAAAATCGACAAGACCGTTAAAAAGATCAAGACATAGATCATTTCCCCTAAAGGTTGATCTAGAAAGGATCGCAGATCCGGATTGGAAACCAGTCCAATAAGGTCCGACAGGAGTGTGATCAAAAACCAGGGGAATAAAATAGGTAAATTAAACTGGAGCTGGGACCTTAGATAGGAACCCCTGGTCTGGGAGGATCTGAAGATCGTCGCCTGGGCCGGATAGCCCAAAACCCAGATCAAGGCCACATGAATAAGATACAGGGTGATGCCCAGGGCCCCCTCCAGGGAAGCAAAACGGCCGGTCCCCGGGATTACGGCCACTAAGGATTTAAAGTTCAGGAGGTAGATTTCGGAAGCAAAGAAGACCAGAGCCAGGATCATCAGGTATTGGGTGGTCTGTTGAAACCCTCGCTGTAAGTCATAAGAATCTTGCCGGTTATCGAGGGACAGGAGATATAAGCGGTGAAATCGTCTCCAGGTTTCTATTCCAAAGACGGCCAGAAAAAGGCAAACGGTTCCGGCATTGACCCATAGATCGACGAACGACAGCCTCGGGCCCAACGAGCGGGTATGATAAATCAATAGGGCTAAAATAAAGAAGATAATATTGGTAAACATAGGCACAGGAAGATTACAGATAAGTCGGAAAGATGTCAAGACAAGGGACGAAGGACGAATTGAATCATATTAAATGTTACCAAAGGGGTTAAACTAAAAGGATCGTTGACTCATAATTAATGTTACCGGAAGGAAGTGTCCGGTAGGAGGAAAAATTATGAGTCCACGATCGAAAAA
>JBEKPQ010000092.1:0-16294 GCA_049520575.1 Thermodesulfobacteriota bacterium
GAAAAAGAATTAAAAGATCTGGCCCTGGCGGTGGATCGGGAAAAGACACGGCTTTTTCTATACCGGGATTTTCAATCCCGAAATATTATGATTTGGGATGGAGGGATCGGCTTGATTGATTTTCAGGCCGCCCGTTTGGGCCCGCCGCAATACGACCTGGCCTCGGTATTGATCGACCCTTATGTGAATATCCCCGAGCAGATACAGGAAGAACTTCTTGATTTTTTTGTTAAAGAACTTTCTGGTCTTATCTTGATTAACCCTTTAATCTTTAAGGAAAATTACGAGATCATCGCCTTCCAAAGAAATCTTCAAATCTTGGGCGCCTTTTCATTTCTCTCCCGGGTCAAGGGCAAAACCTATTTTGAAGATTATATTCCGGCCGCTTTATCCAGTTTGAAAAAAAGGGTGTCCGGCAGGCTGTTTCAGCCCTATCGAAATGTAAAAAAGTTGATCGCTGATCTTTAATTATCTGACAAGTTCCACTTTTGTCATTAAAACCCGATATCAAAAACAGCAACTCTGTCCCTTAAGCGTGTCACAGTAATATGTCACAGTATGTCACAGTAACCTGTCACAGTAAAACATAGTGCTTTGTAGGATCAGTGGCGCTCTTGGCCACGACTTTGACGATCTTTTTCTCGACTAATTCTTCCAAATCCCGCTGGGCCGTGCGCCGGATACAAGAAGCGACAACCTGATATTCATTGACGGAAAGCGTGCCTTTGAAAATAAGGTGCTTAACCGCCTTTTCCTGACGCTTATTTAAACCTATCTTCTTAATCTTTTGAAGCTGGCTATCCTGCTTAATCAACTGCTCGCCTTTAGTCTGGATTTCAGCCATCTGCGATCGGAGGCCGTCAACAAAGTATTCAAGCCACGTGGTCGTGTCCATATTGCTTTTACGGACGGTCTGGATGGCTTGATAATACGCCGGGCGGTCTTTGTCATAATACTCAGAAATCGTAAAAAGCCGTTTAAAGTCATATCCGGTTTTGTAGAGAATAAGCGTTGAGAGAAGTCGGGCTGTGCGGCCGTTGCCGTCAATAAATGGGTGAATATGCACAAACTGAAATTGAGCGATACCGGCAACAAGAATAGGCGATAAATTCTCGTTCTTGTTGATCCAATCCACACACTCCCGCATCAGAAAAGGAACGTCAAGAGGCCCGGGCGGGGTATATATAACCTCACGAGTCCGGGAATTGATGACATAGTTTTGAATCTTTCTGTAACTGCCCGGATCAGCTTGACCACCACGCACGCCTTTGACAAGAATCTTGTGAACCTCCCGGATGATGCCTTCTGAGACAGGATCGTCCTTGCCGAGATACCTTGAAATAAAATCCATCGCCTTTTTGTAATTCAAAAGCTCTTTTTCATCATCACGACTAATACCTTCGATCTTTTTGCCTTCCAAAATGTTCTTGGCCTGCTCAAGGCTTAACGCTGTGCCTTCAATATGCGTGGAATGGTGCGACTCAAGAATAAGCGCCTGTTTCTGCATATCGGCGATCCATTCATCCTTGAGCTTTACCGCATCTAAAAACCCCCGCACTCGCTCGATCTCAATGAGCGCCTTGTTGATCTTCGGGGTTATGGTATATTTTGGATTAAATGGCATTGGTAACCTTTCTAATTCAATCGAACACCTAACTTCTTTAATTTCGTCCCGATCCAGTTTTGAGCATCTTTTTCGCTTTTCTCAATCGCCATTTCAACGCCACGCTTGGCGATGGTGAGAAGATGCTTTGATAATGCTTTTGCGTCTAAGGACTCTAAAATTTTCTTCTCAATCTCTATCTGCTTTGACTTAGAAATAATGGGAATTATAATTTTTTTTATGTCATATGGATAAACATATTGTTGGGCCATTCCACGGGAACACCGACGGGTCATTTGTTTTCCGGCTTCACTATTTAAAAAAACAAGCAAATAATACGGGTTAATTTTTTCATGATCCGGTCTAATGAGTGTTAAAAAGCTCCCTATCGTTGCTTTAATATTTGAATTGAAAATATTGGCCTTCCCGATGTAGGCGCCTACTGAATAGAGAATTATGTCATTTGCCTGCAACAAATATTGTTTATTCTTTTTTATAAAATTATTAGTCGTATAAAGAGCATCGGGGTCTTCCCAAAAATTATCACTGGGGAAGTAATTGCCCAGGTGTTTTTGTGTGATTATAAAAGTTTTATTCCTTGAATCTTCACTCTCATAGGTAGGATTTGATGGATGGCCAATTAACTTTGTTATATTTTCTAAAATTTCAGTCTTATAATTGTTCTGAAATTGATCAATGATTTCTTCGTATTTTGGCTGAAAGTATTCGGCATCAATGCGCTCGCTGGCCTGCATGTCCGAGAATTTTTTTACGAAAGATAGGCGATGACTCGGCTTCCAGTTCAAGAGGCCCAGTTCGGAAAGAAGCCTTTGTCCGGCGTCTCGATAAAAGGCTTCGCTGTTATTCAAAGACTTAAACGCCTTTGAATATAACGCTGCGATGTCATCTTGAAAGTCCTTTGAAGTTATAGGAATCAACAAACCTTTTAATTGCCATATAAAAATATGCTGTTGAATGCTCCCTACGGGTAATCTTTCAGTTTGACTCCTACCATATTTCCCATTTAAGAACGTAGTTAAGTAATAGGGATTTAAAAGCTCGTTTGTTTCTATCTTCGCTATGTCTTGATTTGAATTTATTGGATATTTCCATGCAGGATCGGCAACGACGCAGTTTCCGACTGTGCCGGACATAGTAAGCATAACCGTTTGTGGAGTAACAGTTGATTTTGAAAGAAGACAGTGTGTTTTATCATCGATAAAAAGCACATCTGAAAAGTCAACGAATCCTTCTTTAATATCCTTACAGCGAATAAAAGTAATGCCTTTATCAACCAAAACCATTTCGTTACATAGCGCATAAGCCCCGAAGCTTTTAATCGACTTGCTCACATCGTCTAATAGCTTGAAGTTAGTTTTTCGTAGAAGTTTTTCGACTTCCAAAAACTCTGGCTTATAATACTCTGCGTCAAGCCTTGTTCCCTGATCTAAATTCTTATAATTAACACACGATATTTGCATCGGTCATTTCCAGAAACTCAATTTCTCTTTCTTTGCCCAATCAATAAAAATTTCTGCTATGCCATCGGGAAGCTCGCCATTTTGATTGTGGAGGTCATGATCAACGATTAAATGTCCGTATTTATCGAGCTTGGGCTTGCCATCACCATTTTTAACATAAACATAATCGCCGGAATTGTCTTTGCCCGACTTCTCGGAAACACCAAAGAAGATGGGATAATCGGCTTTTTTCGGGCAGAGCTTGTCATCCCACTTTTGCAGGAACAATACGCTGGTCTTTGTGCCGGTGTGAGGCTTAAAGGTATAGCCGTGCAGGCCCACGACAGCCAAGATGCGGGCTTTGTCAGCGATAAATTCCCGAATGTCTTTGTCTGAAGTATTATTGAACCGGCCTTGGGGCAAAACTATTGCCAGACGTCCACCAGGTTTAATAAAATCGAGATTACGCTCAATAAAGAGAATATCCCTTCCAACCCTTGACTTGGGCTTTTTCTTTTCGTTAAAGCCAAGATCATATTTATGGATAATATTAGACTCTTTAATATCCCCGGCAAAAGGAGGATTAGCCATCAGAATATCAAATAGAAATTCCTTGTTTGAATTACGGTCAGCTTTAAGGGCCTCAAGACGTCTAAAACCTGCCCCGTAAGTATCCCGCCAATCGGGGTTATTTACTTTTTCATTCCAGCGCTCATAATCAAGGGTATTAAGATGAAGAACGTTAGTTTCGCCGTCACCGGCAATTAGGTTGAGTGTGCGGGCGACACGCACGACTTTTTCGTCAAAGTCAATCCCGAATACTTTTAACACGTCGTCTTTTTCTTCCGCCGAAATATCGGTATTTTCAAAAAGGTGACCAGTAAGCTGAAAAATAGTATGCACGGTGAATCCGCACGATCCAGAGGCGGTATCAATCATGTATTCCCCTCTTTGGGGATTAAGCATCTTAACGCACATATCAATGACGTGGCGGGGGGTGAAATACTGCCCCTTTTCTCCTTTAGAAGACTTGCTTACTAAATACTCAAAGGCCTCGTCAATAACTTGCAGATTGGAATTAAACAATTTTACATCTTGAAGGCTGGAAACGCAGATGGACAAATGTGAAGGCGACAAATCAATCCGGCTTTCATCGGGAAAAACACCGGGCCACTTTTTCTTGGCTTCATTAAATAACCGTTGAATTTTTTCTTTAAGCTGTGCATCGGTCTGACCGGTGTTTCTGAATTCGAGCAGCCGGAAGGATGAAGCGTCTACTTGCTGAAGCGCCGCTTTAATATCATCAAAAGACCGTTCTTTTGTTTTACCGTAGGAGACGGTCGGCTCAGCCACCATCGGCAGATGTTTTTTCTTCAGAAAATAATTGATAACGGCTCTGTCCTGCTGGCTTTTATGCTCGTCGTACAATTTGGTAAATATCAATTTAAAGACTTCCTCGAAAACATCGACGCCTGCATTAGCGAGGACTTCATCTTCCATATCTTCAATTTTGGCTTTTAAAGTGATTCTATCGTTTAAGAGAGCATCTTTGATGATTAAATCCCGCCATGTGAAGCGTTCCTTTAAGATGTCTTCAAGTGTCTGATCCACCTTCGGAATGTCGGTTATATCCTCAAAGAAATTCGGGTCTTTGCGGTTATAATGGGAAATCTGCCCGCCGTTAGTCCATACACCAATCGGGGCCCCGGTGGCGTTGCAATATGATCTAAGCTGTTCTTTGCCATCTTTCAGTTTTGGCTTTTTAACTTCAACAATAATATATTCTACCGTCGGCCTGTCTTTATCAAAAACGATTATGTCGGCGGATTTTGTCTCCCTACCAAACTGGACAGGGTGTTCAAAGCGTATCCGTTTCCTGGGATAGCTAT
This sequence comes from Thermodesulfobacteriota bacterium, assembly GCA_049520575.1. Classification (GTDB taxonomy): domain Bacteria; phylum Desulfobacterota; class RBG-13-43-22; order RBG-13-43-22; family RBG-13-43-22; genus RBG-13-43-22. The sequence goes on from JBEKPQ010000092.1 coordinate 4,953, forward strand.
AATCGTTGATAAGTTTAACAGTGTAAAGCTGGCGGACGACTTCCTCAGGCTTTAGTTGGACTTCTTTTTCCCTGATAATACAAACAATGTAAGGCTTGCCCTTTTGAATCTTAATCTTTGCCTCAAGGGCCCTGATATCCTTTTCCGTAAATAACGAGAGGTTATAACTTGAATCTTTTAGAATAGAAGCAAGGGTTATTTTATCTTTACCGTTTGCCATGTCCCGCCTTCCCTTTTAAAAACTTTTCGATATGATATTGCTGAATCTTGTTCGGCCTGGTCTTGCCATTAAGCCATCGACTCACAGTGGAAAAATTGACACCGATCTCCTTGGCAAGCTGCTTCTGGGTGATTCTGTTTTCCAAGCGGTAAAGCTCTAATTGTTTGACAAGCACAAAAGGATTTTGCTCCGGCAAAATTAGATATTTTGACTTGGATTGCATTTGTTGCATTATATTGCAATATAGAACGAGAGACAAGGATTATCTACTTCTCTGTTATTTATCTTTTTTACTGCTAACTCCCTTCATTTTACATCCTTTCTATCAACTAACTAATAACCTTTTAAATTTTTTAAGTTGATATAGGGAGGGGGATTTTTATGTTTCATAGTACCCCAAAGGAGAATGAGGGTTTGGAAGAATTTCCTGGATAACTCCGGTGGTAAAATAACCACTTCATAGTCAAGATAACCTAACTTTAATCTCCCTGTAACGGTTTTGTAACAGAAATGGTGTTTAATTTGTACGATTATTTAATTATAGACACCGAAAAAATCAGGCGATACAATGAACCCCATCATGGCCAAACCAAAAATCCTTATAGTTGAAGACGATCCGGATATCTTGGAACTTCTTCATTTTAACCTGGGAAAAGCAGGCTATCAAACCCTCCGGGCCGAAAATGGGGAACAGGCCGTCCTTTTAGCCAAAAAACATTCACCCGACTTGGTTCTTTTGGACCTTCTCCTGCCGGGGATGGACGGCCTGGAAGTCTGTCGCCGGATGAAAAAGGATCCGGCCATGCAGCATATTCCCATTATCATGGTCACGGCTAAAGGGGAAGAAATGGATCGGGTAGTAGGTCTTGAATTGGGGGCCGACGATTATGTCGTAAAACCGTTCAGTGTCCGGGAACTAGTTCTTCGCATTCAGAAATTGCTGGACCGCCAAGAAAAACAAGGGCCCCCTTCCTTCCTTAAAGCCGATTCTCTTATCCTGGATTTAGAAGCCCACACCGCCAAGTTGGAAGATAAATGGTTAGATTTAACGGCTACCGAATTTCGATTATTGGCCCATTTAATGCACACCAGGGGCAGGGTTCAAACCCGGGAAATCCTATTGGATAAAGTCTGGGGTTACTCCTTTGAGGGATACAACCGGACTATAGATACCCATATCCGAAGAATTCGTATCAAGTTGGGATCTCATCAAAATTTAATTGAAACGGTCAGGGGAGTCGGATACCGGTTCAGAATATGAAAATATGAGTTCACGCTGGTACCTTAAAATACTATCGGCATTTATTCTGATCATCCTGATCGTGGTCATTCCAAGTACCTTCTACGTAGGATCCAACTTAAAGAAATTTCTAATGGATCAGAAGGAGGAAGAACTCAGGCGGGAAGTAAAACTGGCCGGTCAGATGGTTGCCGACCGATTTAGCACCGATCCGGTGGATACCGCCAAGATGCAGAATTTGTCCTTTCAAGTTGGAGGGGATCTTCAAAAAAGAGTGACCATTATCTCACGGGATGGGCGGGTCCTGGGGGATTCCGGTCTGATCTCCGAAGCAGTCAATAAAATGGAAGATCATTCCAACCGCCCGGAAATTCTGGCTGCCAAGACCAGGGGATTCGGTCAAAGTATCCGCTTCAGTACAACTTTGCAGGCCAATACCCTTTATGGGGCTGTTCCTATTTATCAAAAAAATCGCCTTTCCGGATATGTGAGGCTGGCCTTACCGTTGAGTCAGGTGGAAGACATGGTATCCGGTCTTCGCCGTAAGTTGATACTGGCAGGTGTGCTGACCGGCATCCTGGCTATCCTGTTCAGTTTCTTTTTAACCTGGAGTATCAACCGCCCCCTGCGCGAGATAACCGCTATGATGAAGAAGATGGCTGAAGGGGACTTGAAACAGCCCTTTCATCTCCTGCCCAAAACGGAATTTAGGGACCTCTCTTCCTCTCTGGAATACATGGCCAACGAGCTTATTGAGAAAATAGGACTGTTGGACATTGAAACAAACCAGATGACAACCCTGCTTTCAACCATGCGGGAGGGCGTTTTAATAACCGACGAAAAAGGTCGCATCATCTTGATGAATTCCTTTTTAGAGCAAGTATTGGACCAAAAGATGGCCTGGAAGAAACGAACGGTTCAAGAAGTATTTATGAATAGTGAATTCCAGGATGCTGTCGAGTCCGTACTGCAAGGAGGTTCTTTTAAAAAATTAGAGATTATCTATGGCCGAGATCCCCAAATGCATTTCGATGTTCAAGTTGTCGCCCTTCTTCCCGGCGAGCGTTCCCATCGTGCCGTAGCCTTATTCCATGATACCACCAGGCTACAATACCTCTTAAAAGTACGCCAAGATTTTGTGGCTAATGCCTCTCATGAACTCCGAACCCCGCTGACCTCGATAGGCGGTTATGTGGAAACCCTTTTCCCTTTGGTCTCTTCGGATCCTCCTGAGGTTCAGCGTTTTCTATCCATCATCCAAAAGAATGTCAAACAAATGAATTTTCTGGTCTCCGATTTATTAGATTTGGCCAAATTGGATGTTCAGGAAAAATTGGATAACAAGCAGGAACAGATTTTAGTCACTGAGGTCCTGGAAACCGCCGGACAGATGATAAAGGATCAAGCCAAACAAAAAGGGATTTATTTTTCCCATGAATGGAACACAATCCCCCAAGACTTAACGGCCTTCTGGGAAAAAGACCGAATTGTGCAGGCCTTGTTTAATGTTCTGGATAATGCAGTTAAATATACGCCAGCAGGTGGCCAAGTTCGACTAACGGCAGAAATAATTCCGGATTTCGGATCTCGGATTTCGGAATCAATAAAAAATGATCAATCCAAACCAGCAACACAAACGGAACTCCGCAATCCGCAATCCGCAATCAAAATTTCTGTGGAGGACACCGGTATCGGCATCCCCAAGGAACACCTTGACCGCATCTTTGAACGATTTTACCGGGTAGACAAGGCCCGTTCCCGGGAAATGGGAGGAACCGGTTTGGGGCTGGCCATCGTAAAGCACATCGTCGAGACCCATGGCGGCACAGTCCAGGTCCAAAGCACGCTTGGCAAAGGATCCACTTTTATCATTACTCTTTCTATTTGAACCGACACTGATAACTATAATTCTTCATGATTGGAACAAAGTGGGTTGATATGATCAAGTATGGAGATGAGGCTTTTTATTTTTTTAAGAGAAAAATAACAAATATTTTCACCTGGAAATCAAGTTTTTCAGGGGGGAGAAGATGATACAGAAAGATAAGGTTCTGTTCGTTTGTGTGCATAATTCGGCCAGAAGTCAGATAGCTGAGGCCTTGCTGGAAAAAATGGCCGGTGACCGCTTTGAGGCGGAGAGCGCCGGATTTGAACCGAGAGGGTTAAATCCCCTGGCCGTGGAGGTGATGAAAGAAATTGGAATTGATATTTCCAGAAACCAGACCAAGAGCGTTTTTGATCTTTTTAAGGAAGGGAAGCTCTACACCCACGTCATTACGGTATGTGATGAAGCCAGTGCCGAAAAATGCCCCATTTTCCCCGGGATCACAACTCGTCTCCATTGGAGCTTTGCCGATCCCTCCAGGTTCACCGGAACGCACGAAGAAAAATTGGAAAAAACAAGACAGGTCAGAGAGGCCATAAGAAATAAAATCGAATCCTGGCTTAGGGAAATGGATTAAGGCCCGTTCTCGGGATTTAGGGGGAACCGGTTTGGGTCTGACCATCGTCAAACACATCGTCGAGGTCCATGGCGGCACAGTACAAGTTCAAAGTACGGTTAATCAAGGCTCCACATTCACCCTCATTCTGCCTCTAAGTAAAAATATCCCCTGAATTAAAAATTTTTTCTTTAGAATGTAAATGGACTCTGTGAAGCTTCATTACTGCCGTTGACCAACCCCTATAATAGGCTAACCATAGAAGACAAAGGTTACAAACAGATGAACAAAAAGCGGTTTTTTGCAGGAGAGTTTTGTCAGTAGATACCCACTGGCTTACGCCCGCGGTCCTCAGCGTTGTTTTTTATAAGCTGGCCGCTTACGGACATATGGGACGGATGGATATGGGTCTTCCCTGGGAATTGACAGATAAAACCCAGGCGTTTAAGATAGCGGTGGAATTTTAGGAAAAAACGAAAGACAGCCGATTAATCGGCCTTCAAAGAGAGGAGAAAAAAGGTAAGGTATTAGACCAGGACCGATAAAACCGAAAGAGGGGTCCCTTCCAAGGCGGAACTGACAAAAGAGCCGAATACGGCATCCCAGAGCAATTTTCCAACCCTGGAGGCAGCACCGTGGATATATTGGTCGTTGGTCAGGGCCTTATCCGATTTAAAATAACCGCTGTTTTCCAATACGTTTATAAGGGAACGCTCGCTGACGGTTTTATGGTCATAATTGACCACGACACTCCCGGTTAACGGGTTGACCGATGTTTTTGTGACTCCGGCATGTCGATTCAACAGACACTCCACGTCGGAAGCCTTATCCTGACTTCCTTTCACCAAAGGGGTCTTAATTCGTAACCGGCCGGGTATGCTGTGAATGTAATAGCTCATTCGAATCCTCCTCTCAAAGCCACACTTGAATAGGTCGGATGAAATTTTCTCTCATCATTTTCATTATTAAAAAGATAATGCCTTTTTGTGACAATTTAATGACGGCAACATATCATTATTATTAAAAATAGAATTTAATGGTGTTAGCGGGTTATTCTTGATTCACCAAACCCTTGCTCCCTCGAACCCTTCCATCCTCACCAATGCTTTTGGAGATGATCTTATATTCTCTTGAGATGCATTTTTAATAGAAATACTACTTTTCCGTCATTCTTTTGTCATATTTCTGGGCTATAATGCGAACCATGAAAACGACTGAAGGATTTTTGGAAAAATTATGCATTTTTACCAAAAGGGAAAAGATGTTGTTCGTTTCCGCTGTTCCGACTATCATGTTTGTAAAAGATACCTAAAATAAACGGTAGCATCGAAAAATCAACCGCATTATCCCATTTCGGATAATTCAGATCTTTTAAAATTTTGATAACATATATGGTCCGATAAAGAACATGAAACCTCTTTTGTATATAATGCTCATTGCGTTAGTGAATAACTTGGATAATATCGGAGCCAGAATTGCGTATAGCATTCGAGGAATAAAAATAAATATTTCGATAAATCTCTGGATTGCTGTAATTACCTTTATTATTTCAGCGTTTGCTGCTTTCTCAGGTACTCTGATAACCGGGGTTTTAAGTAGAAAATGGTCCTCGGTAATAAGCATGTTGCTTCTTACCGCTATTGGTTTATGGATTATAGCAGAGCCCTATATGAAAAGAAGCAGCAGTTTTCTTAAAGAGTTTCAACAGGAAAGTGGAGCAAGTATCTGGCATATTATGATGAAGCCCGAAAAGGCAGATAAGGATGACTCCAAACATATTGATTTTAAGGAAGCAACTGTGCTGGGCATTGCTCTATCCATAAACAATATAGGTGGTGGATTAGGCGCCGGGATGATCGGTTTAAATTCACTTTGGGTGGGATTTTTTTCGGCCGTGATCAGTTTTCTTGCTCTTTGGGGAGGTAATTATATTACCGATTACTTTACAAGGTGGAATATAGGTAACAAGGCAACAGTCATAGCAGGTCTTGTTTTAATTGTAATCGGCATAGAACAGATCATATAATCTTGCCGGAAAATATTATTCGGTAAATCTTAGCATGAGAGAAGCATCCTTATTAATTTTACATTGATCTTCAATAAGTTGAGCGAACAAAGCAAAAAGTGAAAAACACGGGAACATGCTTCCAAATGTCAGACATACCACCCCTCTGCATCCTGACCTTCTCTTATCTCAAACGGTCCAGGGATCACGGAAACCCTGAAATCTTGGTCAAAGACTTCCTCATAGAATAGAAGCTGGGAATTCAACGAGTCTATTGGAAGTCGAGAAGATTTCGAATGTGCGCCATTTATATTGATTACTATTTGACCTCTTCTGTTTTATTCAAAGTTAAGACAATGTTACATCCACGTGAAATCTTTGTGTCCTATCCTGTCATCTCATCTTTCGACTGAGTGATTCCGGGCTTACCAACCCGCGTAAAACCCAGGCGTTTAAGATAGCGGTGGAATTTTAGGAAAAAACGAAAGACAGCCGATTAATCGGCCTTCAAAGAGAGGAGAAAAAAGGTAAGGTATTAGACCAGGACCGATAAAAGCGAAAGCGGGGTCCCTTCCAAGGCGGAACTGACAAAAGATCCGAACACGGCATCCCAGACCAATTTTCCAACCCAGGATGCGGCACCGTGGATATATTGGTCGTTGGTTAGGGGTTTGTCCGCTTTAAAATAACCGCTGTTTTCCAATAAGTTTATGATGGACCGCTCGCTGACGGTTTTATGGTCATAATTGACCACGACACTCCCGGTTAACGGGTTGACCGATGTTTTTGTGACTCCGGCATGTCGATTCAAGAGACACTCCACTTCAGAAGCCTTTTCCTGACTTCCCTTAACCAGAGGAGTCTTAATTCGTAACCTCCCTGGTATGCTGTGGATGTAATAGCTCATTCGAATCCTCCTCTTACTTCCTCATCAGAATTGAGCAGACAAAATTTACTTTCAGTAATTTCATGGCCATAAAGATAATGACTTTTTGTTGCAATTTGATGACAGCAACATATCTTTTTTATTAAAATTATAGGAAATTCCCCTTCAGACCTCATGTCTCCCATCCCTTAGTATCTTCTTTTTGTGAAGCAACGATCCTATTCCTTTATCCCTTTGATAACATTTAATTGTGAATCAACTTAACAATTCTGCGGGCGATGATCTCTTTTATTTCCTCCATTGCCTCACTACGTCAGCGTTAGGTGTGCCCATCAATTTTTAACCAAGTTTTCAAGGAACCGTAACGTCACAGTAACAATTACAAGCTAGGATGGCCGCAAATGAAATTCAAATCATTCATTAAATAAAATGAGAAAAGGAGAAAGAGAATGAAGAAAACATTATTTTTGCTTGCAATATCACTATTGCTGGCAACACCGGTCCTGGCAGAAACGCAGTCAGTAGCCGATCAGCCGGCAATCGATCAGCCGGCAGCCAATCAGCCGGCGAATGACACAGGCGGTCTGACCATGAACTACAAGGGGATCACGATCAATTTTGGGGGCTTCCTCGAGGCAGCTGCCATTTACCGCAACAAAAACATGAATGCTGATGTAGGAACGGCTTTTCAAAAGCTGCCCTTGTCCAATTCAGCCGGTTATTACCAGCAAGAAACGGATTTCAGCGCGCGCCAATCCAGGCTCTCCCTGCTCGTCAAGGGCGATTACAATCCCCAAACCCATCTTGCCGGGTATTACGAGATGGACTTTCTCGGCGCAGCCACCACCGCCAACTCCAATGAAAGCAACTCCTATAACCCTCGGATCCGGCATCTATACACGACAGTTGATTGGGATGCATGCGGCCTGCACCTGCTGGCCGGCCAGACCTGGTCGCTGGTTACTTTGAACGACAAAGGCATTACCCCGCGCAATGAAGTCACCCCAGCCGTGATCGACGCTCAGTATGTGCCCGGCTTTTCTTGGGCGCGTCAGCCCCAGTTCCGTATCGTTGGGGACTGGAACAAGAAATTCTGGCTGGCTCTTTCGATCGAAAACGCCCAGACTGCGAATGCCGCCACGGGGCCGAACAAGTCCGCGAACGACAACTTGGGGATCGGCCAAACAGCAGGTTCGAATTTCCAGGGAACCATGTCGGCAAACACTTGGCCGGATGTTGTCTTAAAGCTAGCCCTTGAACCTGGCTGGGGACATTTTGAGATCTTTGACCTGTTCCGCTCCTTCGAATCGAGCATTGCCGTTAATGGAGGCGTGACAAATTCAAATCCTACGTCCAATGCCGTGGGCGTCGGCATCATTCTGCCGATAGTTCCAGAAATATTGAAGTTCCAGTTTAGCGGTCTCTGGGGCGATGGGATCGGCCGCTACGGTTCCGGCCAGTTGCCCGATGTCACTCTGGACCCATACGGCAATCTCGTTACGGTCCATGAATTGCAGCTTCTTGGCGGCCTGAAGTTTGACCCGACGAGCAAGTGGAGCTTCTATGCCTATTACGGCTATGAGAAGGTGGATCAGAACGCCTGGAATGTTGCCGGCAAAGGGTACGGTTTAGGCAGCCCGCTCTACGTCACCACCGTCGGCGCGCCGGTCTCCAGCAATCAGGCCCAGGTCAGTGGCATCTCCCAGTTTACCGCGGGTTTTTGGTGGAAATTCTATCAGGGCAGAATCGGGACGATGCAGGCCGGCTTGCAATATTCTTATACGAAGGACGATTACTTTAGCGGCATCGGCGGAACCCCCTCTGCGGACAATTCTATTGTGATGGCAAGTCTCCGCTACTATTGGTAATAAGGGGAGAATTCAGAATTCGAGTTGAGTCGAAATATGGTGCAGAAGCGGTTTACCTAAACGTTGCAAAAGCCGAGGATGCTGCAGATCCGAGACGGCCAGGGTGAAGCTGTACTAAGGTGAACCCTTGACAACAAAGGAGATGCAGCATCACACGGCTTTCCCAAAGGGAAAAAACAGGGCGATTTTTTACTCAAACAGGATTCCACTTGTGATGAATTCCTGAATGACTTCAATTTTTCGCTAATCTCATTATGTTTATTGATGAATAATGATCTTCGCCCTGTTTTTTAGCAACCTTAGGGTTTATAGACGGAACCTTCAAGGCCTGGATTTGCGATCTCGGCGACGTTCTTGGTGGCAAAGTTTCTTAGGCTCTATTTACGCTTCCTATCAGCTTTGTGAGAGCTTAGAAATCGAAATTGCTACTGGCTGATTACGATAATAGAATACAAGTTCTCTCGGTCTGAAGCTCGTTTTCTCCTCATCCCAAAGGGTTTTCTCCTTTCTTCCTTTCCAATTTAGTTTGATTTTTCTCATTTAAGAAAATTTTAAAAATTAAGATAGGAGAAAATTGTCACAAGAGTACTACCGGTTCTTAAAATATCGGTTTAAAAGTCGTTCCTTAACGTCTTCGACTTTTTGATGGATTTTTTAGGATCCATTAAACCTATTGTTTCTAAAATGTAATTCAACCATCATCAGGAATTGACAAACCCTGATTAAAATAACCTTAAAATCAATAACGTTTATTTACCTTGAGCATATAAGGAAGAAAAGGATTTAATAAGTTCATTTAAACAATAAACCTTTTAACCAAACCCTGAAAGGAAACTCATGAAAAATACAGTCAAGATTTTGCAGGTCAACAAAAAAAAGGAGTGTAATTATTTTCTGATTCGGGAGGGTATTTTCATTCGTTCTACGGTTCCCAGGAAAGGCTTAAAAAAATTATTAAAGATCGTCAAGCCGGACCTGATTCTTCCCGACCCTGTGGATAATGCCTTACAAGAGTTTGATTTTTCATAACAACCTTTAGTAGCCAAAAACTGGATTAGCCAAAAAAAGGAAAGGAGGGATTAACCGGGGAAGGAATTGTTAAATAATCTCCATCTGACTGTAACAGGATTGTAACAAAAGAAGTTTAACTTTAACTTGAATAAATTAAGGAGGAAATTCCATGAAAAAATTATTCATAACCAGTATAATAAGTTTGTGTTTAATGGTGTTGATTCCCCCATCTCTCGTCTTTTCGGCGACCTTCATCCAGGTTAAAGGTTCCGATACGGAGGTGAATGTGGTCCAACGGGTGGCGGAAGCCTTTATGAAAAAGAACCCCAATTACAGTATCGCCGTGACCGGGGGCGGTTCCGGTGTCGGCATTGCGGCTATCATCAACAAAACGACCGATCTTTGCAACGCCTCCCGCCCGATGAAGGATGCTGAGATTGCCCAAGCCAAAGCCAATAAGGTCAATCCGGTCGGGGTCATCTTCGCTGTCGATGGCTTATCATTAGCGCTTAACCCCAAAAATTCGGTCAAATCTCTGACGATTGATCAACTCGGCCAGATTTTTAGGGGCGAACTAACCAACTGGAAACAAGCCGGCGGCCCTGATATCCCGATCACCTTGTATGGGCGCCAGCCGAATTCGGGGACGTTTGTCTTTTTCCGGGAAGCCGTGGTCCGTGGGGATTACTCCAATAAGATGAATCAAATGAACGGTAATGCCCAGATCCTTGAGGCGGTCAAAAAGGATGCCGGGGGGATCGGGTATGTGGGGATTGGATACGTGGTGGATGAGCCCGGGAAAGTGGTCCCCGGGATTCAAGTCTGCGATGTGGCCAAGGACAGCCGCAACAAACCCTGTTCACCTTTGAGATTAGAAAATATCATGAATGGGGCTTATCCGCTTACACGGCCCTTATACCAGTATTTTGATGCCAACAATCGGGCCAAAGTGGAAGCTTTTGTAAAATTTGAGTTAAGCCCGGAAGGTATAGCTATTATTAGGAAAGAAGGTTTTTATCCCTTGAACGATCAGTGGAAAAAACATAATGCCCAACTCCATTTCTAAAGGGCACTCCCTTTCTATTCCCAATAGGATCAGAAGATGGAGGCAATTCCAAGAGCGCTTTATTCATCGATTCTTCCAGATCAATGGAATGCTTTCCATCCTGATCCTCCTGGGAATTTTTCTTCTGCTTCTTTTTGACGGCTTCCCGGCCGTAAAAAATTTAGGTTTATCCAGCTTTTTTTCCGTGATCTGGAATCCTACCTCTTATGTAAAAGAAACCTATGGCCTGGGGGCCATGATCATAAGTACTCTCATGGTCACCTTCGGTGCCATGTTGTTGGCTGTTCCTATAGGTCTGGGCTGCGCCGCCTACTTAGCCGAGGTTGCCCCTTCCTGGGTCAGAGAGATCCTAAAACCGGTCATCGAAATTTTGGCCGGGATTCCCTCGGTGGTCTTGGGTTTTCTGGGCATTGTCGTCGTGGGGCCGGCCATCGCCCAAATTTTTCATCTTCCCAATGGACTCAATGCGGTTAACGGGTCTCTCCTGTTGGCTATTATGAGCCTGCCGACGATTATCAGCATTTCCGAGGATGCCATCTCTTCCGTTCCCAGATCCTATAAAGAGGCCTCGCTGGCCTTAGGGGCCACCCGTTGGCAAACCCTGA
>JBEKPQ010000093.1:0-16194 GCA_049520575.1 Thermodesulfobacteriota bacterium
AATATATGGAGCAATTAAATGAAGATTCATCAGTTAGATAAAGGATATGAACCGGCTCAGATCGAAGAGAATTTATACCGGTTTTGGATCGATCAAAAACTTTTTCAGGCCGATGTGGAGGCGGAAGGCCCTCCTTTTTCCATGGTCATTCCACCGCCCAATGTCACCGGGACACTCCACATGGGTCATGCCCTGAACACCACCCTCCAGGACATTCTATGGCGCTATAATAAAATGAAGGGCTGCAATGCCGTCTGGGTCCCGGGGACCGACCATGCCGGAATTGCCACTCAGAATGTGGTCGAACGGATGCTGGCCCAGGAAGGCCTGGACCGCCACCAACTGGGCCGGGAAAAATTTGTGGAAAAGGTCTGGGAATGGCGGAAAAAATTCGGGGGAATTATCATTAATCAATTAAAACGCCTCGGAGCGGCCTGTGACTGGAGCCGGGAACGCTTTACTATGGACGAGGGGCTGTCCATCGCCGTCAAGGAGGTTTTTGTCCGCCTTTTTCAGGAGGGTTTGATTTACCGGGGGGACTATATTGTTAACTGGTGTCCGCGCTGCCAAACCGCCCTTTCCGATCTGGAAGTGGAACATGAAGCCCATGAGGGCAGCCTCTTTTATATTCGATATCCTCTGGTCAACAGTCAAGGGGCAATTATTGTAGCCACCACCCGGCCGGAGACCATGCTCGGGGATACGGGTGTGGCCGTCAATCCGGAGGATGAACGTTATCAGGGTCTGGCCGGTCAGGAGGTGCATCTGCCCCTGACCCAAAGAAGAATCCCTATCATCGCAGATTCCTATGTGGATAAGAGTTTTGGGACCGGGGCCTTGAAGATCACACCGGCTCACGATGCCAACGACTTCGAAATCGGTCGCCGCCATGGATTATCCGTCCTTAAAGTTATGGATCCGGAGGCCCGCATGAATGAAGAGGCCGGCGTGTATCAGGGTCTGGACCGCAAGGCCTGCCGTCAAAAGGTGCTTGAAGATCTGGAGGCCCTAGGACTCCTGGAAAAAACAGAAAAATATGTCCACAATATCGGCCATTGCTATCGATGTAAGACCATGATCGAGCCTTATCTTTCCAAGCAGTGGTTCGTCCGCGTGGCCCCTTTGGCGGAAAAGGCTATACAGGCTGTGGAAAACGGGCAAACCCGGATATTTCCCGCCACCTGGGAAAAAACCTACTTTGATTGGATGAACAACATCCGGGATTGGTGCATTTCCAGACAGATCTGGTGGGGGCATCAAATTCCGGCCTGGTATTGTGAAAATTGTGGTGAGATTACTGTTTCCGTTAAGACTCCGTCCGTCTGCCCTAACTGCAAATCGTCGCAGATTCGACAGGAAACCGATGTCCTGGACACCTGGTTCAGCTCGGCCCTCTGGCCTTTCTCCACCCTTGGCTGGCCCCGGGATACCCGTGAGCTTCAAATTTATTACCCCACGTCGGTAATGGTCACCGGTTTTGACATCCTTTTCTTCTGGGTGGCCCGGATGATGATGATGGGCCTTCATTTTATGGGTCAGGTCCCTTTCCGTCACGTTTATATCCATGCCCTGGTGCGGGACGCCGAGGGCCAAAAGATGAGCAAGTCCAAAGGAAACGTCATCGATCCTTTGCTGATTATGGATAAGTACGGCACGGATGCCTTTCGCTTTACCCTCTCGGCCCTGGCGGCCCAGGGAAGGGATATCAAGCTGTCCGAAGAACGGATTGAAGGTTACCGCCATTTTGTGAATAAGATTTGGAACGCCGCCCGTTTCAGTCTTTCCCATTTTGAAGCCCTTAAGGCCGCGGACCAAGGACTGGAACAACCCCAAGATGCCGTTAACCGCTGGATCATCAGCCGGATGCACCGGGTCATTGAAACCGTCGAACAGGGGATAAAGGAATACCGTTTCAATGAATCGGCCCATGAATTGTACCATTTCATCTGGCATGAATTCTGTGACTGGTATCTGGAATTCATTAAACCCGTTTTATATAAGGAAGGAGAAAGCCGGGACAAAGAAATCACCCGCAAAACCCTCTATCGGGTCCTTTTGGCCATCCTGAAATTAACCCATCCTTTTCTGCCTTTTATCAGTGAAAAGATCTATCAATCCCTTCCCGGGAAGGGAATCAGCATTCTAAAGGAACCTTTCCCGAAGCCTGAGGATTTTGTGCAGGATGCCGGGGCCGAGATGGAGATAGAAATCATCAAGGGCCTAATTTCCGAGGTCCGAAACATCAGAGGGGAAATGAACATATCCCCCTCAAAAAATGTCGAAATCTGTCTGCGGGTTTCAACACCCGTCAACAGGGCCTTGGTTGAAGCCCATCAACATAATTTTTTAATATTGGCCAAGGGTTCGGAGATAACCTTTTTGAATAATGATAAAAATCCGCCGTCATCGGCTTCCGCGGTCTTTGAAGGGATGGAAATTTTTATTCCTTTGAAAGGGGTCATTCAATTTGATGAAGAGGAAAAACGGCTGGAAAAGGAACTGGTCAAACTGAGAAAAGAAGGGGCACAGATCCAAAAGAAATTGACCAACGAAGATTTTTTGCAAAAGGCGCCTCAGGAGGTTGTGGACAAGGAAAAGGAAAAGCTCCACTCCTTAGAGAAAAAGACTGAAAAGCTGGAAAGCCATCTGGGAAAGATTAAGGAATTGATGAAGGCCGGATAATTTCAAAACTTAAACTTCAAAATTTGAAGTTCCAGGTTAAGGGGGAAAAAATTTTTAGGGTTTATGAATCAATTGTCGGTGGTTTTTCAATATTAGGTTATGGTTATGGTTGCACTCCCGGAATTGCCCTGGGAAACAGCCGAGATGGTGGCTGTCCCGGTAGTATAACCTGCCGTGTATCTCACCTGAACCATCCCGTTTGAATCGGTGGTGACGGTAATGGAGGATACCAGGTCAGTAGAATTGACGTTCCCTAAAAAACCAGCTCCACAAGTGATGGTCACTGGGGTGCCGGCAGGCACAAAGTTGCCGTTGGAATCTTTGACAATTACCGTAATGAAGGTGCTGCTCAAGTTACTATTAGTAACATCAGAAGCTTTCAGGGAACTTACAGCCGGGATTACCTGGACTCTTTGTTGAATCAAACCGGATCCGCTACTGCCAGTCGAAGAGTTACATCCTTGAAAAAGGAACAAGGAAACCACCAAAATTCCTAATACAGCTCCGAAACTTTTCACCACGTTCATTTGCTTTCCTCCATTAAGATATTTGGTATTTTTTGATCCCTTCTTCATACAAGTCACTTCCGGTGGTATCGTTGATGACCACAGCCGGGAAATTTTCCACCACCAGCCGGCGAATGGCTTCAGGCCCTAATTCTTCGTAGGCAATGACCTCGGCGGCCTTGATGGCCCTGGAAATCAAAGCCCCGGCCCCGCCGGTGGCCCCCAGATAAACCGCCTTATACTTGATCATGGCCTCTTTAACTTCCGAAGACCGTTTGCCTTTGCCGATCATACCTTTCAAACCCCGTTCTATTAAGCGAGGGGCATAAGAGTCCATCCGATAACTGGTGGTCGGACCAGCGGCCCCGATGACCCGGCCTGGTCTGGCCGGAGATGGACCTACATAATAAATGATCTGCCCCCGGATGTCAAAGGGTAAAGATTTTCCTGCTTCCAGAAGGTCAATGAGCCGTTTATGGGCCGCATCCCGGGCCGTATAGATGACGCCGCTAATTAAGACCTTGTCGCCGATTTCCAGGGAAGAAACTATTTCATCGGTAAGAGGGGTGGTTAAGTGAACAGTTTTTGGCATACGTTAATCCTTTTTGTCAGCAGAATAGGGTTAGTGGTTAAATCAAACTATTAGTTCGGAGTATTGAGTTCGGAGTGTTTAGTTCGGAGCAAAAACTCTAAACTCCGAACTCCGAACTTAGAACTCAGAATCAAAAGCCTTCCTATCTGCTAGTTGACCTACTGAATTATTTTACTATTACTATAAAGTCCATTCCTTATGCCGGCTGGCATGACACTGGACATTGACCGCCACCGGCAGACTGGCGATGTGGCAGGGCAGGAGCCGGACATGGACGGCCAACGAGGTTATTCGTCCGCCCAATCCCTGGGGGCCGATCCCGAGTTGGTTGATTAAACCAAGGAGATCCATCTCCAGTCGGTTGAGTTCCGGATCGGGATTGGTAGTCCCGATGGGACGAAGCAGGGCCTTTTTAGCCTGCAAAGCGGCCTGTTCAAAGGTCCCTCCGATACCCACACCGATAATCGTGGGGGGGCAGGGATTCGGGCCGGCTTCTTTAACGGTCTCAACGACCTTTTCTTTGATACCGGCTAATCCGGCTGAGGGGGGCAGCATGAATATACGGCTCATGTTTTCGCTCCCGCCGCCCTTGGGGACCACCCATATTTTGAGCCGGTCTCCCGGCACCATATCGATATAGATCACGGCCGGAGTGTTATCTCCGGTGTTGGCCCGGGTAAAAGGATGGCAGGAGGATTTGCGAAGATATCCATCTCCATACCCCTGGCGGACTCCCAAATTGACCGCCTCTTTTAAGTCCCCTCCAGCCAGATGAATATCCTGCCCTATTTCCAGGAAAATAACGGCCAATCCGGTATCCTGACAGATCGGTATGTGCTTCTCCCTGGCGATTCGGGCGTTTTCTATCAGTTGCTCTAATATCTCTTTCCCAACCGGGGAAACCTCTTTTTCCAAGGCCTGCTGAAAACAGTCCAGGACGTCTTTCCCCAGGTTCTCATTGGCGTCAATACACATGACTTTAACGGCTTCGGTTATTTCGTTTACGTTAATCTCTCTAATCATCTGATCTCCTGCTGTGGAGGCTTTGCCTAAAATTTTCTTTTAGTTGGAATGATATTAAATAGAGAGAAAAAGAGAGTCAAGAAGAAAAAAGGACAGATAAGGCCAGGGAAAAGGCGTTGGTTTTTATTGCGGGCGCTATTGTCATTCTTTTCTTGTGATGGTAAGCTCACTTTTTTTATCCACCGATTCAGGATTCCTATTAAACTCTCATGTTCCCGTGGAACACCACAAAGCATGAAAAAGGATTCAAGGGGCCAAGGGGTCAAGGACCGCAGGGCGGAGTGAAAGGCGCGGAAGTAAAACCCGCAGTTCCCCGCAGGGGAACCTTTTCTATAGCTCGACGAAGTCGAGCGGCTGAACCCTGGAATCCTCGAATCCTATTTTCAAATTGAAAAGATTTTGGTGATCAAAAATGATCACGACGACCCGATTGAGACCGCAACATTTTTACGGATGGATGAGCCTAATCGGCGTTATGGCGGCCTATGCCGGTTTGTGCGGTGATATCACCTATGCCTACGGCGTATTCCTCCCGGCGATGAGCCAAACCTTCCATTGGAGTCGGTCTGTTCTGTCTGGTCCTTATGTCCTCTACTTCCTTATCGGCGGTCTGTTGGGACCAGTGGCCGGTTTAACCGTTGCCCGATTCGGCCCAAGAAAAAATATTATCAGTTTCAATATCATTGCGGCCTTGGGTCTGTTCGGTATGTCTCAGGTCCATGCTATCTGGCAGGTCTATCTTTTTTTCGGTGTCATGGGAGGGTTGGGTATTGCCTTTGGAGAATTTATCCCCCTCACCACTGTGATCAATAATTGGTTCATCCGACGAAGGTCGCTGGCCATGGGTCTCTTTCTGGCTTCCGGCGGTATTGGTGGTTTTGTTTTCCCGCCGTTTATCAGCCAATTGATTTCCGGTTTGGGATGGCGTTGGGCCTGGGTCATCCTCGCCGGTCTCCACCTCCTATTGCCTGTTATTCTGGGGGGAATCCTCATCCGAAACCGGCCGGAAGGTATCGGCCGGCACCCGGATGTCATTCCTATTATCATTGACCAAACTTCTTTAGATCATCCGGACCATCCAAAACCGGTCTATCAGACACCAGTGGACTGGACGGTCAAAGAGGCCATGCGAACCCCGGCCTTATGGATGATCACGGCCTTGTTTTCGATCATCCTGTTCGTAAGTAATATTTTGACCACCCATCAAGTTGCCTATCTTCAAGATTTGAACTTTTCCCCTCTGGTGTCGGCTACGGCCCTGGGCCTTATGCTCGGCATGAGCATTCTCGGCAGACTGGCTTGCGGCCTTCTCGGTATGAGGTTCGAAGGCCGGCATTTGTCGGTTTTTTTCCTGGCCTGCATGGGAAGCGGGGTTATTTGCCTGATGTATGCCCGGGGAATTTTTTCCATTCACCTTTATTCCCTACTCACGGGAATCGGTTTCGGCGGTATGATCGTCCTGATGCCCAACCTCTTCGGTGCTTACTTCGGACGCACCCATTTTCCCAGGATTGTCGGATGGACGGCGCCGGTGGTTACGCTGGTCAGCGCCGGCAGTCCGACTCTGGCCGGATTCCTCTATGATGCCACGGGAAGTTACTTCATACCTTTTTCCATCGCCGTCGCCTTTGTGGTAACCGGCATTGTCCTGGCCTTATTGCTTCGTTCGCCGCGACTGCCGGCGTCCGGCCGATAGGCGCCCTATCAATTTATTGATCCCGTAGACGAATTTATTGCCTATCCGGGTAAAATAAAGGAGCTAAACTTTTTGATCTCGATGAAAGCAGACCTCTTAACCCCTGTAAACCGAAAATAATTTTTTACTTGCCTGTCAAAGTTGATGGATTCGTAAAAGGTCGTCACCCCGGTGAAAACCGGGGTCCAGAAATTTTTAACTACTTAACAATACTGGATTCCGGCTTTCGCCGGGATTACGAAAATGGGCTTTCGGCGACTTTTTGTGAGTTCATCAAAGTTGCCGAACTTTCATTTTAAAATATCGAACCTTAATCCGATAACCTGCTGACAGGTATTAATACTTCAAGTCAAAAAAGAGGGATTGTCAAAGGGCCTTGGAATGTTTATTATAAAATCAGAAAATAGGTTGTTGGAGCAAGGTTATGGAAAAATTGGATTTTGAACAGGGGCCTATCCGTCCTCCCAGTGAGGCCAGGAGTCTGTTAATAAGATTAACCCGGAATTGTCCCTGGAATAAATGTTTGTTCTGTGGGGTGTATAAAGGCACCCAGTTTTCGCGCCGAAGTGTCAAGGAAATCAAAGAGGATATTCAAACCATCACCAGGATCATGAAAGAATTAAAAGAGCTCTCCTGGCGGTTGGGGAGCAGCGGACAGGTGGATGATGCTGTAATAACCCGGGTAGTTCATCAGCCGAACCATTCCCATGCTTATAGAAATGTGGCCGCCTGGATGTACTACCAGGAATATACCGTTTTTCTGCAGGACGGCAACAATTTAATCCTTCCCAGCAAAGACCTGGTGGAGGTACTGAATTTTCTGCGCCAAGAGATTCCTCAGATCACCCGGATCACTTCCTATGCCCGAGCCAAGACCGTCAGCCGGAAAAACCTTGAGGAACTGATTGCCATAAGAAAGGCCGGGCTTGACCGCATCCATATCGGGATGGAAAGCGGTTCGGATGCGGTCCTGCAACTGATGAATAAAGGGGTTACCGCTGCCGAGCAAATAGAGGCCGGGAAAAAGGCCAAAGAAGCGGGGATGACCGTTTCCGAATACTGGATGCCGGGTCTGGGAGGCCAAGGCCTTTCCAAAGAAAATGCCCTGGAGACGGCCCGGGTTTTGAATGCTATGAATCCGGATTTTATCCGCCTGCGGTCTTTGCGCATCCCTCAGGGGATTCCTCTTGCTGAAATGGTGGCCGATGGAACATTCATTCCCTTGACCGATGACGAAATGGTGGAGGAGATCAGGCTGATGATAGACCATCTGGAAGGGATCACCAGTACGATCACCTCCGATCATATGATGAATCTTCTGGAAGATATTAACGGAACCCTGCCGCACGATAAAGGCAGGATGCTGGGCGGGCTGGATGCCTATCTTCATCTTTCTGAAGAAGATCGATTGGTCTATCGTTTTGGCCGCCGGGGTGGGGCCTACCGTTCGATTGAAGACATGAAAGACCTGGTATTAAGAAGGAAGATCGAAAAGCTGATTGAAGAAGTGCGGGCCCAACATCCTGAAAAAGGCGGGATTGAATCTTTTTTGACTGAACTGGGTGCGCAATACATTTAAAACAAAATAGAGTTCAAGGGTTTCAACTTCAATGCTTTTCCATTGAATTCTTGACCCCCAGACCCCTTGAATCCTTTTTTAAGGCGTTATGTTGGGACCGCAACCTTACAATCAATATGGAGCTTATTTAACCAAACTTTTCGGCTGCCGGGTTCAAAAGATTTCTTTGGATGCCGGTTTGTCCTGTCCGAACCGGGATGGGACCAAAGGGACAGGCGGGTGTATTTATTGTGACGACCGGGGTTCCGGAACCGGGGCCTATGCACAGATCCCTTCAATAAGCAACCAAATCCAACAGGGGATAAGCCAGTTAAAAATACTCCATAGGGCAGAAAAATTCATCGCCTATTTTCAGTCTTTTTCCAATACCTATGCCCCGGTGGAAAAATTAAAATCTCTTTATCAAGAGGCCTTATCCATTGACGACGTGGTCGGATTATCGGTGGGCACCCGACCGGATTGCATTAATCCTGAGATATTGGATTTATTAGCCGGTTTTCAAAATTCCCACTTGGTTTGGATTGAATACGGTCTGCAATCGTTTCACTCCCGGACTTTGGCATTGATTAATCGAGGCCACACCATTGAAGACTTTATTCGGGCTGTGGAAGAAACACGAAAACGGAAAATCAATATTTGCGTTCATATTATCCTGGGTCTGCCGGGGGAGGGCTTGGAAGACTGCCTTTTCACAGCCGACCGTTTGGCGGAGTTGGATATCCAGGGATTGAAAATCCATTCCCTTTACATCAACCGCGGGACTTTATTGGAAACCTGGTATCAGCAGGGGAGATATCGTCCTATTCTCCAGGACGAATATGTGGAATGGGTCTGCCGGTTTTTAGAACATTGTCCCACTCATTGGATTATTCAGCGTATAACCGGCGACCCGGATCCCGTAAAACTTGCCGCTCCGCTTTGGACCTTGAAAAAACAAGAGACTTTAAAGATGATTCGAGATCGGTTTAGAGAAACCGGCGGTTTTCAGGGGGCTTGGCTGAAGAGGGGAGGGGATGAAAAGAACATTCGGCGTTAAGCGCCTGCGAAGGGCAGGAGCGTTCGTCGAAAAACAATGAACATCAGACGAAAAGAAATCAACTTCCTGAAAACTGGAAAGAGGATTCAAGAATCCCAGAACCCTATTGTCAGGCTAAAGGAGATGACATGAATAGAAAAACTATCTATTATGACAGCAAGGAGTTTCCCCTTTTAGGCCGGATTTATGTGGCGGCTTCAGAGAAAGGTTTATGCCATCTTTCTTTACCGATTCATCCGGTCGAATCCTTCTTTGAAAAGGTCATTTCTCGTTTCCAGCCCAACTTCCTCACCCAGAACCCAGATCCTTTTAAGGATTTGTTCCGCCAAATGGATCGATACCTGGCCGGACAAAAGGTTGCTTTTAAGGTCCCCTTGGACATGGAAGGAACTTTCTTTCAACTCCAAGTCTGGGAGGCCTTGAAGGCCATTCCCTATGGAGAAACCCGCAGTTATGGGGAAATAGCTCAAGCTGTTGGAAGCCCCAGGGCCAGCCGGGCTGTGGGTCAGGCCAATCATAACAATCCGATCCCGATTGTGATCCCCTGTCATCGGGTCATAGGAGCCCGGGGAGAACTAGTCGGCTATGGCAGTGGGCTGCCGTTAAAAGAGAACTTGTTGAATTTGGAAATAAAATCCATAAGATAAAGTTTTTACTTGCCCAATAACCCCTTTTCAATTATAATGTAATATTTAATAAATTCTCACGCTTTTTCGAGCCTTTGGGTGCATCTTAAATAAATTATGGCAACTTATTGAAAAAGCGGTGGAATAACCCAAAAGGAGGAGAATATGTCTTATGTTTCAATGAAGCAGTTATTGGAGGCTGGGGTTCATTTCGGCCACCAGACCAAACGTTGGAATCCCAAAATGAAGCCCTATATTTATGGGGCCAGAAACGGGATTTACATTATTGACCTGCAAAAAACGGTCAGTCTCTTTAAAACAGCCTATGATTTTGTGGTGGATGCTGTAGCTCAGGGAGGATCGGTTCTCTTTGTAGGCACTAAGAAACAGGCCCAGGAGGCAATAAAAGAAGAGGCTGAGCGTTGCGGGATGTTTTTTGTTAATCATCGCTGGTTGGGTGGAACCATGACCAATTTTGTGACCATTCGGCTGGGAATCGAACGTTTGAAATATTTGGAAGGGATCAAGGCCGACGGGACTATCCAAAGGTTTCCCAAGAAAGAAATCATCAACATGGGTCGGGAGTACGTCAAGCTGCTGCGTAATCTGGGTGGAATAAAGGAGATGAATACACTACCCAAAGCCGTCTTTGTCATTGACCCCCGAAAGGAAGCGATAGCCATCCTGGAGGCCAGGAAATTGGGAATCCCCCTGGTATCGGTTGTGGATACCAACTGCGACCCGGATGAAATTGATTATATTATTCCCGGCAATGATGATGCCATTCGGGCCATCCGCTTGATTACCTCTAAGATAGCTGATGCCTGCATAGAAGGTGTGGCCAAAAGGGAAGAGACGGTACAGGCGGATTTGGACAAGGAAGGCCGAATCGAGGAAACTATAGCCGGAAAGGCCGATTGGACAGAGAAAGAGGGCGGAAGTCCGGGAAGCCCGGGAGGTCCGGAAGTAATTATCGTTCGAAAGTTAGAAGAAATGCCGACCGAGGGAGGTATGGAAAGTTGAATATTACATCGGAGTTAGTCAAGGCCCTCCGGGATAAGACCCAGGCGGGAATGATGGATTGCAAAGAGGCTTTAAAAGCGGCCGATGGGGATATGGAAAAGGCCGTTGCATATTTGCGTAAAAAAGGCCTGGCCACCGCCCAGAAAAGGGCCGGACGGACCACTTCCCAGGGGCAGATCGGTTCCTATATTCATGCCGGAGGGAAAATAGGCGTCATGGTGGAGGTCAACTGCGAAACCGATTTCGTCGGCCGAACCGAACAGTTTGGAGAGCTGGTCCACAACCTGGCCATGCACATCGCTGCGGCCAATCCGGTTTGTGTTCGCAGGGAAGAGATGCCCTCTGAACTTCTGGAAAAAGAGAAAGAGATCTACCGGGCCCAAGCCAACGAATCCGGAAAACCGGAAAAGGTCATGGAGAAGATCATAGAAGGTAAAGTGGAAAAATATTTGAAGGAATGCTGTTTGATGGAACAGCCTTATGTCAAAAACCAGGATATCTCCATTGCCGATTTACTGAATGAAAAGGTCGCACAAATCGGGGAGAGTATCACCATACGGCGCTTTACCCGCTACCAGTTGGGGGAAGAATAAAAGATATAAACTTCGAGGAATGGAATAATGGAGTAATGGAATACTGGAGTGGTGGTCGGAAGAATTCATTACTCCAATGCTCCATTACTCCAGGAGCAAAAGGTAGAAATAAATTTTTTAGGATTAAAGAGGCTGGTATCTAATCCATGGCCGGAATCAAAAGTAAATATAGAAGAATCCTATTGAAACTCAGCGGTGAAGCCCTAGCCGGAGACAAAGGGTTCGGCATCGATGTCCAGGTCGTTCAAAGGACGGCCCGGGAAATCAAAGAGATCGTAGCACTGGGGGTCCGACTCGGGATAATGGTCGGTGGAGGAAATATCTTCCGAGGGCTGGCGGATAGCGCCAGGGGGATGGACCGGATTCAGGCGGATTATCTGGGGATGCTGGCCACCCTGTTCAATGCCGTGGCCATCAAGGAGGCCTTGAAAAACGAAAAAATTCCGGCCCAGGTATTATCGGCCTTGCCGGTTCCAGTCCTGACCGAAGCCTATGTTCCTTCATCGGCCAAGGCTTTAATGGAAAAGGGAACGGTCCTGCTGCTGGCGGCCGGAACCGGTAATCCCTTTTTTACCACTGATACCGCCGCAGCCTTAAGGGCCTCAGAACTGGGAGCGGAAGTGATCTTAAAGGCTACCCAGGTTGATGGGGTATTTGATGCCGATCCCAAATTGAATCCCGAGGCCAAAATCTATAAAGAGATAAGCTATGCCCAATATTTGCAGAGTCACCTACGGGCCATGGATGCTACAGCCGTTTCTTTGGCCAGGGAAAATAAAATCCCGATCATCGTTTTTAACGGCCAAATCAAAGGGAATTTAAAAAAGATCATCCTTGGAACCCGCATTGGGACCTTGATAAAGGGGTAAGCCATGGGAGAGAAGGTATACAAAGAAACCAGGGAAAAGATGGACAAGGCCATTGAAGCCCTGAAAAAAGAGCAGAGCCGCATCCGTACCGGACGGGCATCGGTTTCCATCCTGGACGGGCTTCGGGTCCAATATTACGGTAGTCTGGTTCCCTTAAATCAAGTGGCTTCCGTAGCCGTTCCGGAGAGCCGGCTGATTACCATTCAACCTTGGGATAATAAAGCGATCGGTGATATTGAAAAGGCCGTTCTTAAATCCGAACTGGGACTCACCCCGATCAACGACGGGAAAATGATTCGCATCAACATACCCCCTTTGACCGAGGAAAGACGCCGGGATTTGGTGAAGGTGATCAAGAAAATGGCCGAAGAATCCAGAGTGGCCTTAAGGAATCTCCGTCGGGAATCCAATGAATCTTTCAAAGCCTTGAAAAAAGATAAGACCATTTCCGAAGATGCATTTTTCAAGGGACAGGAAGAGGTTCAAAAAATCACCAACGACTATATAGAAAAAGTGGATCGGATCAGCGAGGAGAAAGAAAAAGAAATTTTATCCTTTTAAAGGCTTCGTCAAAAGCCCAACCTTTCGCCGAAGGCAGATTGCCATTCCTCTTTCCTCATACCTATGAACCATGAAATCGATTAATCCGGAAAAAATACCCAGGCATATTGCCATTATTCCGGATGGGAATGGCCGTTGGGCGCAGCAGAGGTCTCTACCCCGTATCGCCGGGCACAAACAGGGCGTGGAGTCGGTTCGGGAAGTGGTCAGGGCCTGCAGAGAAATAGGTATTCCGGTTTTAACCCTGTATGCCTTTTCGAAGGACAATTGGAATCGTCCCAAATGGGAAGTCAAGGCCTTGATGCAGTTGCTCTCCCAATATCTAAAGTCCGAGATCGAGGAATTGAAAAAAAACGGGATCGCTTTAAGGATAATCGGAAACCTTGCTGAGTTGCCGAAAAAGCTCCATTCACAATTGCTTTCGGCTATTGACCAGACTAAAGACAATAAGGCCATGATCCTGAATGTGGCCTTAAGTTACAGCGGCCGAGAGGAAATCATTAGGGCCGTTCGAAACATGGCGGAAGCCATTCGGGAAAAGACCCTGTCTGTAGACGATATTTCAGAAAAAACCTTTGAACAATTTTTATATACCTATGATCTGCCGGATCCCGACTTATTGATTCGAACCAGCGGGGAGTACCGGCTCAGTGATTTTTTGATTTATCAAACCGCTTACACCGAGATTTATGTCACTCCGACCCTTTGGCCGGATTTTCGTAAAAAGCACCTTCTGACTGCCATTCAAGAATTTAACAGTAGGGAAAGACGATTCGGCCTGACCGGGGACCAAGTTCGCAAAAAAAGGCCCTAGTCTTACTGATAACCATCCCGAGGAGTATTTTTTGAGTAAAAAGCCTTCCACCGATCACGGCAAGCGTGTCCTTACCGCTCTCGTGGTGGCCTTCTTGCTTCTTATCTGCCTCTTTTGGGGGGGGCCGGTGATTTTTGCCTTGTTGGTTTGGGCGGTCTTTTCCTTGGGCAACAGAGAATTACTGCATTTGCTCTATGAAAAACCTACTGGTTTTGATCTGTTGTTTTTTTGGTTAATCGGAACGCTGGCCGTTTGCGGGGCTTACTTCAGAGGAATGGAAGGCCTCTTCATGGCCTTGATCTTAGGGTCGCTCTTCAACTTTCTCCATTGGATTCCTTCCTTCCCCAAACAAAATAGATTTTATGAATTCATGGGTAAACAGATCGTCTCTCTCTGGTACCTGCCTCTCTTCTTCCCCTTTTTTGTTTTGATTCGAGCCGACGCCCAGGGGATTAGCTGGATTTTTTTCCTGCTGGCTGTGAATGCAGCGGGGGATATAGGGGCTTTTTATGTGGGACGGAACCTGGGAAGGCATAAACTGGCCCCCATGATCAGTCCACAGAAAACCATTGAAGGATCGATTGGAGGATTGGCGGCCAATATTCTAGTGACCTGGATCTTAAAAGAAACCCTTTTTACCCGACATACGTGGCTTCCAATGGTTTCTTTAGGCTTGACGATTGGTATTATCAGCCAAGTAGGTGATTTGTTAGAATCGATGTTTAAAAGGACTGCCAGAGTGAAGGACTCGGGCTCCATTCTTCCCGGGCATGGGGGTTTTCTGGATCGTGTGGACAGTTTGTTGCTCCCAGCCCCTATAGTTTATTTTTTTATTAAATTTTTTTAGATAGGGTAAACCGATTTTTTCTATCACCATATTTTTTAACTCGCTTGGGTTAGAAGCGGATTGAAGCATTGAAAAACTTATCCGTCTTAGGCAGTACCGGTTCAATCGGGGTACAGGTTCTTAAGCTGGTACAGCAGTTTGAAGATCAGTTTCGAATTATTGGACTGTCGGCCGGGAAAAACATACGATTGCTGAAAGAGCAGATTCTTTATTTTAAACCTCAATCGGTCTCGGTGGCTACCAAGCAAGAGGCTGATGACCTGACTGGCGGCGGATTTCCTGGTTTCCCTTTGAAGGTCCTCTGGGGGGACGAAGGTCATGAAAAAGTGGCCACCTTAAAAGAAACGGATATGGTCGTTTCGGCCATGGTCGGAGCCGTAGGGTTACGGCCTACCCTGGCGGCCATTAAAGCCGGGAAGACCGTTGCCCTGGCCAACAAAGAGCCTCTGGTGATGGCTGGGGCCCTGATCATGGAAGAAGCCCGAAAACACGGGGTGACCATTCTGCCGGTGGACAGCGAGCACAGCGCCATATTTCAAGTTCTGCAGGGACAGCAGAGAGAGGCTTTAAAACGGATTATCCTGACTGCTTCAGGAGGGCCCTTTCGGGACCTACCCCAAGAAGCCATGGGGCGGATTACCGGCCGGGAGGCCTTGAACCATCCCAAATGGAAAATGGGGCCAAAGATTTCCGTTGATTCAGCCACCTTGATGAATAAGGGTCTGGAAGTGATAGAAGCCCAATGGTTGTTCGGGGTTTCCCTGGATCAGGTGGTTGTCTATATCCATCCCCAGAGTATCATCCATTCCATGGTGGAATATCAGGACGGCTCTATCCTGGCTCAAATGGGAAATCCGGATATGATGATACCCATAGCTTATGCCCTGGCCTATCCCAATCGCTTGCCCCTGAACCAAACTTCTCTGGATTTGATCGGCCTGTCCGGTTTGACTTTTTTCCAGCCGGATCTGGAAAGATTCCCTTGTCTGAGATTGGCCCTGGAAGGTGGAAGGATGGGAGGGAGTATGCCTACAGTAATAAATGCCGCCAATGAAGTGGCTGTTTTCTCTTTTTTGGCTGGGGGCTTGCCCTTTCAGGGGATTCCTGCTGTTATCGAAGACACTATGGGAAAACACCAGCATTTTTTCCCGATCGGCCTGGAAGAAATTCTGGCCGTAGATGCCTGGGCCAGAAAACAAGCCAGGGCCTGGATCGCTGAACACAAGGTGGTTTAGGTCGAAAATAATGTTTAAAGTTCAAGGTTCAATGTTCGATGTTCGAAGAAGCTTAAATTTTTAAACTTCGTTGCTTAGGTTTCAGTTTGGCATGAAGCCTTAACAGGATGCGGAAAAACTCGTTTTTACAGGTTGCTCAAAAAGGTTCAGCCCGGCTTCCGGCCGATCGGCTTTGCCGATCTTTGGGGAGACCCCCAGAGGGAGTCGGACAGGAAGCCTTTTCAAAAGCTCGACGATCGGTTCCCAACCGGGAACCTTTTTAAAGCTCGACAAAGTCGAGCGGACCGAGCGGCCCGACCGGCTACAAGGCGCTCGAAATCCTACGGCATCCGTATGGATGCCTCTTCGGGAGCTCGGCAAAGCCGAGCGGGCGGAATGAGTCGTACATAGAAGTACGTCGCAATAAGCACCCGGCGAAAGCCGGGGAGAGACGAGGGATGAGGGCAACGCAGTAGATGGATCGGCTTCCGAATGGAAGCCTCTAAAAGAGCTCGGCAAAGCCGAGCGGAACC
>JBEKPQ010000094.1:0-16148 GCA_049520575.1 Thermodesulfobacteriota bacterium
GGCCACCACTGGGCCATGAGTGGACCCAGGCGCGGCAGCCAGCCAAAATTGGACAGAAGAAAAATGACCCCCAAGACAATTAAAATGTATGCCCCAAACCGAGATCTAGCCTTCATAAAGCCTCCTAAGTAAGATAGCCTTCTTAAGTGCCTAACCCTCGTGGCAGCAGCGGCCGAATGGTTTGCTGGAAAATTTACACTTTCTTCGGTTTATATATCACCGCAGCAATTATTCCGCAAAGGATATATTTATTCGACAATTCTTTTATCGGCTACGCGTGGTACTGGTTGTTTTCCCTTCGGACAAATCCAAACACATCGTAAGCAGTAGGGCAAGAGGCCATCAGGACCATCCGGATCATATTCCCCTCTGGCTTTGCGGTACGATCGACACTGCAGACCTTCAAACGAGTTGTCCGAGATCGCCTGCGCCGGACACTCTGAAATGCAGAGGCTGCATTCGTCGCAGAATTGATCGCCTGACAACTTCGAGTGCAGGTCGAGTTCGGCCGTCGTGCCCATAACCCTCAGATGAACCCACGGTCCCCATTCTGGATGAAATAGAAAGGCATTTTTGCCGATTTGACCCAAGCCGGCCGCTTGGGCCACGTATCGGAATTGCAGTCCACTCTGCCTCGGATAATCAACGAGTTTCACTTCATGCCCCGCTTGCACCAACCTGGCCTCGATTGTTCGGCAGACCTCAAGGAGGTGATCATCCGCTGCACAGTGTTCGCTGCCGCTATCTGTCGCATACCACGTCCATTCTTCTTCCGTGGTTACCTGATGACCAAGCACGATTGCCGTAGTCGCTTGCGGCATGAAACCCGAGAAGAATAATCCCTCGTTTTCTCGCAGGTGCTTGATAGGTACTGTGGCCAAGTTACAGCAAGACCACGAGTCAATGATTTGAAAAATATTGTCAGAGTCATTCATCATGTCGAACAAGTTATTCTAAAATTTTTTATATAACTTTACAACCCAAAGGCTTCCTTTGGAGCAGAGGGACGTAGTTGAAAATTAACATTTATTCTCCACTCCTTCTATGTTCTGAATGGCTTTAACAATTGTCGAAGTACATACCCCTAAGCCCTATAGTATTTATTATAATCGACCCTCATTAGTCTCAACCATAATTCAAATGTCAAGGGCTGACCCTCATCTCCCGTTTCCATAATCCCGTAATCCCGTGTCGACTGAATGGTTTTGTTGGCTGGTCTTTATCTGTTTTTTGCAATTTCAAAGATTTCTTGAATAAGATCATGAAGGGCCTTTTTAAATTGTCGTTCAGATTCTTCAAGAGAGGTTGGAAAATCTGGAAAGAACGCACGCGCTATAGATTCTCTGGCATGTTTTTCATATGCCTCAATCTTTATATTATATTCTTCCCTTTTTTTATTAAACCTGTCGAGGCGGGGTCCCTTGAGGTTGTGACTAAAATTAAGCATGGTAACATCTTGTTTTATCCGTTCAGTGACAATAATGTTGAAATGAATCATCCCCGGTTTTTCAAGCTCAAGCCGAAAAACATCAAAGGCAGTTCTGAGAGTATTGATTTTTTCAATCAATCCTTTTTCTTCCCTCATATGTCGTTCACTTGCACGACTAACAATCTGCTTGATGAGGATAGTGACAAGGACAGCGACAATGCCAAAAAGACTAACTGCGCCGACGATCACAATATCGTTCATTCAATTAACCTTTTAACTGCAATTATTGTCGGCCTGTTTTTTTCTTGTATTGTTGGATATATTTTAGGCAATGTGATCATTTTGATTTGATTCAAATATCGTGATAGACAACATTATTTTTTATGCTAATGCAATATTTCTTTAATGGTTACAGCCGCCGAGGTGCAAGGTTGGCTACAATGGCTTGGTTATACGTTTGAATTTTATTCGGACACGGCCTTGTCGTACTGGCCCGCAAGTCAGAGGTAATAGAAACCGGGACTTGTCTTTCTGAATCCATAGAGCAGACCGTGGAAGGGTGCCTTCAGCCCACCATCAAATCAAGTTTAGCCCATAAAGTGTAAGTATGCCTCAAAAAGAATCCACAAGGGGCCGCACACTGCATCGGCAACCTGGATGACCTATCGTACGTATATTGAACGCTTGATTTAAGGAATACCTTTTTTTAGTATATTTTTTACAGAAACTGCAAGAATCTGTGGGGGTATCTATTTCGACCTCTTTTATAATATCCAAATTTCTAAAATCTGCGAGGTTCTCTTCTATAATTGCGATGCCTTGAATGCTATGGAAAAGAAGCTTTTTCTTTTCCCGTGGCATACCAAATTTACGCCAGAAATTGTTCCACCAATTAAAATGTTCCTCTATTAAATGTTGTTTTATTAAATCCTCTTTCCCTTTTATCACTATCAAAAAATTTTGGACCAATTCTACCTTTTTTGTTGATTTTTGTTTGGTTAAAACGGCATCAAGCTTTTTTGTTAGGTTTATTATTTCTTCTTTAGTAAGGCTATGGATAATCTCATTGAAAGACTTCAACGGAAATTCTTTTAAAGTCTGAGTATATTTTTTTGATTCAGACCACATATAAGGCCACTCGTCTGCTTCTTTAAAAATAGCAAACCATTTATCATAATCATCCCATTGAAAATCGTCTGGTATTTCATCTAATAAATTCCCATCAATCCTTTTTCCCGTAATGATAGACTCAAAAACACCCTTTTTGATTTTATTTATTAGCTCTGACGAAAGATTTGTGCCATTAATTTGGATACGTTGGATACGTAGGTAAAATTTATTCTTGTCGGTAAAAGGTCCTGATATTTTGACATTGCTGCTCTCATGTGTTGGATTGTTTTCCTTGCCAAATAACTGGTTCCAAAATCCCATTCTTCGTCACAATCCTTTCAAAGTGCCTGGTATTATCTCAGTCACAAAACGTATCCATACTTTGTTAATTTATTTAAAATTTCCTATCCCTTAATTACCAAAAAGTCAATTAATTTGAATCCTCTTTTATTGATTACTGTTTGAATTACTGTCTTTTTTCCAGAAGCGAATATTGCCGCTTTCATATGAGGCAGAGGGACGTAGTTGAAAATTAACGCTTATTCTCCGCTCCTTCTATGTTCTGAATGGCTTTAATAATTATTGAAGTACATACCCCTAATTGCCCTATAGTGTTTATTATAATCGACCCTCATTAGTCTCAACCATAATTCAAATGTCAAGGGCTGACCCTAATCTCTTCACCGTCACCTCGAATGTTTTGTTAGCCAACCTTCATTTAGTAGGTTTTTCTTTTTTTGCTATCCATTCTTGCCACCACTTATATTCGATATTCTTAAAAATACTATCAACATAACCTTCGCCACATTGTATACATCGCAAATGTTTAGTGACCGTCCCGGGGAAACTCTCAATTCCTCCTTCTCTAATTATTGGAGCCGTTTCTGTGTAATAAATCTCAAATTCTTGAGAACCACATTCACACATAGTAATCCCTGGATAGTTGTATTTCCAATACATTTCATGCTTTTTATATCTAACGGAAAACGCATATTCTTTTGCACTGGCGTGTGTTTTGTCCCATTTAATTGAGTCCCATTCTTCCTTAGTTAAGCGATGATTGTCAAAAAGATGATGATGGTTTGCGCAAAGAGAGAGCAAATTCTCTTGGTCATCACTACCGCCTTCGTTTCTCGGAATAATATGGCAAAGGTGAGATATGCGGTTATTCCCACAAATTTCACATGGGGCAAATTTCTTTAAAAATCTTTTTGACGGGTCAGCGTCGGAAGAGTTGGAAGTTGATAAATCTATGTTCAAATTGTATTTTTCTTTTAGGATATCGGATTTATATATATCAGAACATACGAGAATTATTTTGCCAAATAAATTGTGCAGTTCATTTTGGATTTCGATAGGAAGTTTGCGATGATGCTCCTTCACAAAATTTAGAATCCATGGTTGAGCTTTCGAATAAAATTTACTAAAGACATCCATATTTGTACTTTTAATTATTCGATTTTCTTATTGCTAACGAAAAGATCACCGGCCCGAGGAACGAGGGTCCGGTGGATTGCCAAGTTATATGGTCATTTGTACTCATCTGAAATTCTAAGGAGCAGATCCCGCAGCAAGTTCTCTTCCTCTTGAAAATGGTCCCATTTTTCAGCCTTGAGCTGCCTGAATACGCTCGATAATCCATGAATTTCCGCGCGCCTTATACGATCCCTAAAGGCAATCATCTTCTTGTGCTCGGCTGGAGAGATTATACTAAACGTCTCAATCTGACTCAATTTCTCATATTTCTTTCCCCATTTATCCCTCTTAACATCAGATATTTCATCGAAGTTAATCAATTCAAGTAAGTCTAAAATTCTTTCATATATTCCGCTTATAAGAAAAACCTTGTAATGATTTCTCTGAAGCAAAGAGAGTGTGTTTAATCCTACCTCTTGGAAGTTTGAGTTCCCAACTATTTTCGCCGTGCCAACATAGAAATAGTCGACAGTATTTCCCAAGAAATAAAATAATAATTTTAGATCTGACAAAATGGCTGATACTCTTCCAATTGACGTGTCTGAAAGACATTCTCTCCTAGATATTCCTTCACAGATTTCATCAATACTGAATCTTCTGATGGAAAAGTTTTTGAAATACACATCTTCCAGCATGTGCCCTCTAGTTTTCCTTTGCCATAACTCAAGGAAAACCCGATCGACCATATCGTTTAGAAGTTTTAAGTTTTTTTCCATATAAGTTATTCTAAAGTTTTCTATATAACTCCCCGATGCTAAATAGCCCTTCGGGGATGTAAACAAAGACCATTGGCTGTTGTGGGATAACCAATGACCTGCCAACCCTTTCTAATTCCAGGTAACCTATTATAAATGATAAATATTATCTTGACAATTTATTTCAAACAGTTAACAAAGCATAAAAGGGGGTCGAGTCCAATGCCTTCAACGTTAGTCCATCTACCCTGATGTGGACGTACCTGTCCTCATTAAGGTATTGGGAAAGACCGGAACTCCGAATTAAAATAAATTCTGTTTCTCTAACCTAAAGGAACTGACTGATGAACATATTGGATATCGGTTGCGGGAATCGGAAGATCAGTGGGGCCATCGGTCTGGACAGGAACCCGAGATCCCAGGCCGATGTTTTCCATGACCTGGATGTTTTCCCTTACCCTTTCGAGGACGATCACTTCGACCGAATCTACGGGATCGATGTGCTGGAACATGTGACCGATGTCATTCGAACCCTGGAAGAGATTCATCGGATTGGAAAGAAGAATGCCCAGGTTTTCCTCAGGGTCCCTCACTTTACCAGCACCCTGGCTTACGGAGATCCAACCCATAAACATTTCTTCAATACACAGTCTCTGGATTATGTTTGCGGCGGGTTTTCTGAATACGCTTACGAAACTTCGGTCCTTTTTAAAAAAATAAAAGTGAAGATCAACTTTTGGAAATTACACCGCATGGACGGGATATCCCTCCTGGCCAATCACTTCCCGGTTGGTTATGAGAAACTCTTCGCCTTTATGTTCCCGGCCATGAATATCGAGTTTCAGTTGGAAATCATTAAACCTTAAAAAGAGGTTGGTCCCAAAATTAAAACGGGCAAGTCTTGATTGACTTGCCCGTTTATTAGCTTTGGTGCCGAAGGCGGGACTCGAACCCGCACGGAGTTACCCGCCACCCCCTCAAGATGGTGT
This sequence comes from Thermodesulfobacteriota bacterium, assembly GCA_049520575.1. Lineage (GTDB taxonomy): Bacteria > Desulfobacterota > RBG-13-43-22 > RBG-13-43-22 > RBG-13-43-22 > RBG-13-43-22. The sequence goes on from JBEKPQ010000094.1 coordinate 5,700, forward strand.
GTCTACCAGGTTCCACCACTTCGGCACAGGAAATTCCCCTATTTGCTAATGGGTTTGGCCGGATTCGCGGGAACAGTAGGAGCCGCCGGGAACGGAGTTGCAGGAGAACCCGTAGGAATCTTAGTCGGTGTCGATTGCTTTTGGCTGGCCTCGGAAGGGGCTCTAACCACCGAGGAACTGGACCCGGGGCCATACATAAAAGCCAGGAGCAGAGAGGTGATCATAAAAACCGCAGCAGCGACGGTCGTCAGCTTGGTCAGAAAAGTCGCAGCCCCGCTGCTTCCAAAGATAGTCTGGCTTGATCCACCAAAGGCCGCTCCCATACTGGCCCCTTTCCCGGTCTGAAGCAAGACAATCAAGATCAGGGCCATGCATACTATAATATGAATGATTGTTGTCACAGTTGCCATAACGACCTATTGATTAACCTCCTTGATCAAGGCCAGAAATTTTTCTGCGTTCAGACTGGCCCCTCCTACCAATGCCCCGTCAATATCCGGCTCAGCGCACAATTCATGAATATTTTCCGGGGTGACGCTTCCACCATACACAATCCTTTTCCCCTTTGCAAGGGGTTTATTAAAACGATCCGCCAGCAATCCTCGAATGAAAGCATGGACTTCCTGGGCCATGGCCGGGGTTGCCGACCTTCCGGTACCGATGGCCCAGACCGGTTCGTAGGCAATTACCCCCTGGGCAAGGTCTTCCATAGACAGCCCCTGAACCGCTTCCAAAACCTGGCGGGTAATGACTTCCTGAATCCTCTCCCCTTCCCGCTCTTCCAGGGTCTCCCCTACACACAGGACCGGTTTCAAGCTGGCCTTCAAACAGGCCGCAAGTTTTTGACGAACCTGGGCATCGGTTTCTCCGAATAAATGCCTTCGTTCCGAATGGCCGATAAGACAATGGGTACAGCCCACATCTTTCAGCATCCGGGTTGAAATTTCCCCGGTGAAGGCCCCGTCCTCGGCCCAGTGGACATTCTGGGCCGCCAGTTGAACTGGACTGTTCTGGATTTCCCGGCCGAGGGTTTGCAGGGCCGTGAAAGGAGGGGCAATGACTATATCGGTCTGGATAGGACTTGGCATCCCGGCCATCAGCGCCCGGATAAAATCCAGCGTCTCCGAAATGGTTTTAAACATCTTCCAGTTTCCCCCCAGCCAGGGGCGACGGAGATTTTTTTCCAATTTACTTCCTCCTTTTTAGAAGGCGAGAATCTGTTATTTGAACAGGTTAACAGGTTGCTGAAAAAGGCCCATCTACTGCGTTGCCCTCGTCCCTCGTCATTGCGACGTACTTCTATGTACGACTCATTCCTCGGGATTTCGGGCGCCTTGTAGCCGGTCGGCTTTGCCGACCTATATAAAAGGCCTCCAAGGAGGCCAGCTGAACCTTTTTGAGCAACCTTTAGAAATGAGTTTTTACGCAATCTGTTAAATCAAATCTCAAAGAAAAATAGGGAACGGGGAATGTCCCCGTTCCCTATTTTTTTTGAGTTATGAAATAGATTGATCCGAAAACTATTTCCAAAGAGAAATAATAATCGGCACGATCAACAAGGCCACGATGTTGATGACCTTGATCATCGGGTTAATAGCCGGACCGGCGGTGTCTTTATAGGGGTCGCCGACCGTGTCACCGGTTACGGCTGCCTTATGGGCATCGGATCCTTTTCCGCCGTAGAGGCCGTCTTCAATGGCCTTTTTGGCATTATCCCAGGCCCCTCCGCCGGAGGTCATGGAGATGGCCAGGAACATTCCGGTGATGATCGAGCCGATGAGCACCCCGCCTAAAGCCATGGGACCGAGAATGATTCCTACCAATACCGGGGTAACCACCGGGATCAGGGCCGGAAGCATCATCTGGCGGATGGCGCTCTTGGTGACGATGTCTACACATTTCCCGTATTCTGGTTTGCCGGTGCCTTCCATAATCCCCTTGATTTCCCGGAACTGTCGACGGACTTCCTCGACCACGCCGCCGGCGGCAAAACCAACGGCCTCCAGCAACAGAGAACCGAAGTAATAGGGAAGAAGAGCGCCGATAAACAGGCCGATAATTACATAAGGATCGGAAAGTAAAAAGGTGACCTTCATGCTTTCGGGAAATGACCTGGAGTATTCGGCGAAAAGCACCAGGGCGGCCAGACCGGCGGAACCGATGGCATAACCCTTGGTCACCGCCTTGGTGGTGTTTCCAACCGCATCCAGGGGGTCGGTGATATTGCGGATTTTTTCATCCAGCCCAGCCATTTCGGCAATCCCGCCGGCATTGTCGGTAATGGGGCCGTAGGAGTCAATGGCCACGACGATACCGGTCATGGAGAGCATGGAAACCGCCGCCAGGGCAATGGCAAAAAGACCGCTGCCGGGATTGGCAAAACCGTCTCCCAGGGCATAGGAAGCCAGAATGGCCCCACAGATAACCAGAACCGGCCAAGCCGAGGACTTCATGGAAACCGCCAGACCGGCAATGATGTTGGTGGCATGACCGGTCTGCGAGGCTGAGGCAATATGTTTGACCGGCTTAAAGGATTTGGAGGTAAAATATTCAGTGATCACCACCAATAACCCAGTGACCAACAGGCCGACAACCGCGATCAGGAAAACATTTAGCGTACTGAACTGGCTGGCTGTTTCAGGATGCTTAGAGGCAAATTGACCGGTAGCGAAATAGAAGACGATGGCCGCCAGGATACCGGCCACAGCCAACCCTTTATACAAGGCACCCATAATGTACTGGCTTTTCCCCAAGCGGACAAAAAAAGTACCGATGATCGAGGCGATAATGGAAATGCCGCCGATCAGTAGGGGGAATTTTATCCAGGGGGTCCCGTCTCCAAAAACCGTTTTGGCCAAGAGCATGGCCGCCACCAGGGTGACGGTGTAGGTTTCATAAAGGTCGGCGGCCATACCGGCGCAGTCGCCTACGTTGTCGCCCACGTTATCGGCAATAACCGCCGGGTTCCGGGGATCATCTTCCGGGATGCCGGCTTCCACCTTACCGACCAGGTCGGCTCCCACGTCGGCGGCCTTGGTGTAAATACCGCCGGCAATACGGGCAAAGACGCTCATCAGGGAGCAGCCGAACCCCAACCCGATCAAGGCATGGGTTTCTTTGGTAATGGCATAAAAAAGGGTGATTCCCAAAAGTCCCAAACCAACGACCATGATCCCGGTAACCGACCCGCCCTTGAAGGCCAAGCTAAGGGCCTTGTTCAAGCCGCTGTAAGCGGCTTGGGCGGTACGCACATTGGCCCGCACGGTGACCATCATACCGATGTAGCCGGCCAAGGCCGAACCGATGGTCCCGATCAGGAAACCGATAGCCGTCGTCCAGCCCAAGACCGGAATAAAGCCAATGATCAGGAACAAGACAACGGCCACATAACCCACTGTTCTATATTCCCGGTTCAAAAAGGCCGTTGCCCCTTCCTGAACAGCTGCTGAAATCTCTTGCATCCGGGCACTGCCGGCATCCTGTTTAAGAACCCAGATGGCGGTAATTATGGAATACAGTACCCCGATAGCGCCGCAAATAATGGCAAAGGTAAAAATATTAATATCCATAAGTTTTCTCCTCCTCAGATTAATAAATTAAGTCTAATTTAAAATAAAAAACTTTTGGTTGTTCAGAATTTTTGTTCCACCTCCTTTTATAAAAACTTTTTGATTAACTGTCATTAAACTTAAGATATTACTTGTAAATTTTATAATAGAATCCTCACGCTTCTATCATACCCCCAGGGGGATGTCAAGATTTTTTCCGGAGATTTCTACTCCCTCGCTTGACCTTAACCTTTTTTCTTGACAGAATAGGAAATTTGGAAATAAGAGAGACTATATCTTCATTTAGAATAGGAGGGCCTTATGGACAAAGAGCCGGGGGAAATTGGCCGCATGCAAATCAATGCTACGGACTATCTCCTTTTTTCGATCAAGGAATATAAAGGGAAACACTATGTTGATCTGAGGAAATATGTGGTCTCTGGCAGCTACACCGGCTTTACCAAACAAGGTGTCCGGTTTGGCTCCGAACTGTTCAATGAGTTTGAAGAAAAAATAGCCTTGATAAAAGAAACGCTCTCGAAAAACGAAGCATAATAAATTCTCATGTCCTTTTGCGGCGGGCTCCACGAGATATGGAAAAAGGGATTCAAGCCCCGCCGACGGCGGGATTGAGCTCTATTTTCGTAATAAGCCCTCTTGCACCTCTGGGACACTACGAGGCATGAAAATGTCGAATATCGAATATTGAATGTTGAAGTTAAATAGAAACCAATCTATTCATGATTCGAAATTCGATGTTCGAAATTCAATATTCTTATTTTCTAACTATAAGGAGAAGTAATATGTACTGGGATAAAAAATTTGAGACTATGTCTTTGGACGAGATGCAGGAATTTCAATTAAAACAACTCCGGCAAACCGTAGCCTGGGTATATGAGAAGATCCCTTTTTATAAAAACAAGTTCGACGAACTGGGAATTAAACCCAAGGACATAAAGGAATTAAACGATCTGGCCAAGTTACCCTTTACCGTCAAAAACGACCTGAGGGATAATTATCCTTTTGGTTTGTGTGCCGTGCCCATGCAGGATGTCGTTCGGATCCATGCCTCCTCCGGAACCACGGGCAAGCCGATCACCGGTCCTTATACTGCGGATGATTTGGATCAATGGTCCAATTGCATGGCCCGGAATTTATACGCCGCCGGAGTTCGTTCCAACGACATCCTTCAAAATTCCTACGGCATAGGCTTGTTTACCGGGGGTCTGGGTTTTATACAGGGGGCGGAAAAAATCGGGGCCACCCTCATTCCCACTTCTTCCGGTCAAACCGAGCGGCAGATCCTCATTATGCAGGATTTTGGAACCACGGTCCTCGGCTGTACCCCCTCTTATGCCCTGACTATCGCTGAAAAAGGCCAGCAAATGGGGATCAACTTCAAGGATCTTCGTTTAAGGATCGGGGTTTTTGGCGCCGAGCCCTGGACCGTGGAGATGCGCAATGAAATCGAAGAGCGCCTGGGTATCAAGGCCCATGAGGCCTACGGTTTGACCGAACTGATGGGGCCTGGAGTGGCCTTTGATTGCCAGGCTCAGGACGGTTTTCTACATATCAATGAGGATCATATTCTGGCTGAGATCATCGATCCCGTGACCGGAGAAGTCCTGCCCCAGGAAACCAAGGGAGAGCTGGTTTTTACAGCCATCCAACGCCGGGCCATGCCCATGCTTCGTTACCGGACCCGTGATATCACCATGCTAAAAAGGGAAAAATGTGCCTGCGGCCGGACCTTGATCAAGATGGAAAAGGTCTACGGGCGAAGCGACGACATGCTGATTATCGGCGGAGTCAATATCTTTCCCTCCCAGATCGAGAGCCTCCTTTTGGATCAAAAAGGGATTGAACCTCAATATGTCATTATCGTCCGGAAAAAAGGGTATCTGGATAGTCTGGAAGTCAATGTGGAGGCCAAACCCGAAATTTATCAGGCCGGAGAAGGAAAAATCAAAGAGGTGGAAAAAAGGATCGAGACCCACATGAGAGGGGTAATCGGTATCGGCATCAAGATCCGTCTGGTCTCTCCGGGGACCATCACCCGGAGTGAAGGCAAGGCCATGCGGGTTATTGACGAGAGAAAATTGTAATTGACGGCTTTGTAAAAAGTCCATCAGTCCCGCGTTTCGCGGGATTGCGCTGCGCCCTTCGTTATTGCGGCGTACTTATTGTACAGCCTCATTCCTCAAGGCTTGCGCGCCTTGCATCTGGGCCTTTTTACTGTGCCGTCCCAAGATGTCTTTCTGCGATTCATGTTTTGATTCCTGAAGAAATTCTTTTAAGGAAGTTAACTTTTCATTTGAGTATAAAGGGAAAAAACATTCAATGAAAATCCATGAATACCAAGCCAAAACACTCTTTGCCCGATATGGGATCCCTGTTCCTAAAGGAAATGTGGCCTTTTCCGTGGAAGGAGCGGCTCAAGTTTCCCGGGAGATCGGCCCTCCTCCATACATCATTAAAGCCCAAATCCATGCCGGCGGCCGGGGAAAAGGTGGCGGGGTTAAAAAAGCCCAGGGCCTTAACGAAGTGGAAAAAGTTTCTAAAGAAATCCTGGGTATGACCCTGATAACCCGCCAAACCGGACCGGAAGGGAAAAAAGTCAGAAAGGTATTGGTTGAAGAAGGGTTGGAAATCGAAAAAGAATTTTATATGAGTATTGTCATGGACCGGGCCAAAGCCTGTCCGGTGATTATGGTCAGCTCGGCCGGAGGTATGGATATCGAGGAAGTGGCTGAAAAAACTCCTCACTTGATCAAAAGGGAATGGATCGAGCCGACAGTTGGATTTCAGTCTTTTCAAGCCCGCAACCTCATCTACAGTCTCCCTCTTTCCGCTCCGTTGGTCAAATCAGGCTTGACGATATTAAACCAATCCTTCAAGCTCTTTGAAAACTACGATTGTTCTCTCCTGGAAATCAACCCGCTGGTAGCCACGAAAGACGGGCGTCTCATCGCCTTGGATGCCAAAATTTCTTTTGATGACAATGCCCTCTTCCGCCATAAAGACCTGCAGGAGCTCCTTGATCCCAATGAACAGGACCCCTTGGAACTGGAGGCCAGCCGCTACAACCTGAATTATATCCGTTTAAACGGTAATATCGGGGTTATGGTCAACGGGGCCGGGTTGGCCATGGCCACTATGGATATCATTAAATTATACGGGGGAGAACCGGCTAACTTCCTGGATGTCGGCGGCGGAGCGAATGCCGAGACGGTCGCTGAAGGGTCACGGATCATTCTATCCGATGAACGGGTCCAGGCCATTCTGGTCAATATTTTTGGAGGGATTTTACGCTGCGATGTTTTGGCCGAAGGCCTTATTGAGGCGGCCCGCAAAGTGAAGATCAAAGTGCCTTTGATTATCCGCCTGGAAGGCACCAATGTGGAAAAAGGGCGGGAGATGTTAAATCAATCAGGCCTCAATTTTTTAGTGGCCCATACCATGGGTGAAGCGGCACAAAAAATCAGTCAGGTGGTCAGCAAAAAACAGTTATAGGAAATCGGTTATGAGCATTTTAGTTGGAAAAGACAGTCGGATTCTGGTGCAAGGGATCACTGGAAGAGAAGGCAGTTTTCATGCCCGGCAGATGCTCGATTATGGGACCAAGGTCGTAGCCGGAATGACCCCAGGAAGAGCAGGGCAAACCGTGGAAGGGGTGCCGGTCTATCATACGGTGGAAGATGCCGTCCGAGAACAGGGGGCGAACTGCTCGATCATCTTTGTGCCTCCGGCCTCGGCCGCCGATTCCATTATGGAAGCAGCAGCAGCCGGGATCGAGGTTATTGTCTGCATCACCGAAGGGATCCCCACATTGGATATGGTCCGGGTCAAACACTATCTGAAAAACAGACCTTCGGTCCTGATCGGCCCCAATTGCCCGGGTATTATCAGCCCGGGGACTTGCAAGGTGGGCATTATGCCGGGATATATTTTCCGTCCCGGGTCGGTTGGTGTAATTTCCCGCAGCGGTACATTGACCTATGAGGTGGTGGATCAGATCAGCAAACAGGGTCTGGGCCAATCCACTTGTATCGGCATCGGAGGAGACCCGATTATAGGTCTCTCTTTTGTTGAGCTCTTAACCTATCTTGCCCAGGACGAGCAAACCCAAGGGGTAGTCCTGATCGGCGAGATCGGTGGAACCGCAGAAGAAGAAGCTGCCCGGTTTATTCAGGTCCATTTTCCTAAACCGGTGATCACTTTCATTGCCGGCCAGACCGCTCCGGCGGGGCGCAGGATGGGCCATGCCGGGGCCATCATTTCCGGTAAATCCGGGACAGCCCAGGAAAAAATGGCTGTTCTTCAGGCCGCCGGCATCCGGGTGGTCCTGGATCTGACCAAGGTGGGAGAAACGGTTGCGGAAGTGATGAAAAAATAACAAAGGAAGATACTGGATAGCGGATAAAAGAAACAATCAAGCATCCTGTATCAGCTTTTGCCTTTATCCAACGTCCAGCATCAATGAAGCTTTTATTACACATTTGCTGTGCCCCCTGCACGATCTTCCCGCTTACCACCTTGCGGAATCAGGGTATTCAGATCAGCGGTTATTTCTACAATCCCAATATCCACCCTTTCAGGGAATATGAAAAACGCAAAAATACGTTGCAAGAATATGCCCGGATTTTTGGTCTTGAGGTCGTTTATAACGATCAATACGATCTTGAGCTTTTTTTAAATCGCACCCGGCCCTGGGGGCCGGAGCGTTGTCGGATCTGTTATGAGATCCGTCTTGAGTCAGCGGCCAACCAGGCCAAGGTGCAAGGTTTTGATGCCTTCAGCACCACACTCCTTTACAGCCGTTATCAAAAACATGATTGGGTCAAAGAGGTGGGCCTGCAAACCGGGGAACATTTTAAAATCCCTTTTCACTACCAGGATTTCCGGCCGGGTTGGAATGAAGGGGTTCAAAAATCAAAAGAACTCGGTTTGTATCGCCAGCCCTATTGCGGCTGTATCTTCAGTGAAAAGGAACGCTTCTCGCCCAAGACGGATAGGTCGAGGGAAAAGATGACGAGCCCGTAAAAAATCCGCTTCAATGATTGATCCGTCGATCACTTCTTTCCAAACGCCTTGAAAAAAGTATAGCAAAATACGCCATCAGGCTCTGTCGTTCTGTAAAGATCTCTTATCCCTTTTTCAAAAGTAGGTTGCTCAATGAGGCCTGTCTTGATGGCCGACTCACGAACACCTTCGATCATGGCCGTAAAGGTCTTTTTGGTGAAGCCTTCGACCAGTTCAGGCTTGCTGGAATCCACATAGACCATACGAGGAGAGACCCGAATTGAGCCATAGCCTGCCTTTTGCATGATCGGAAAAAGTTCTCTTCCGATCATGGCGTTCCCTCCGGCCTGCCGTTGAAGTTCAACTTGACAGTGAATCGCTTGGTGGGCCGCTTCACTGTCGGGATGAAAATAGGCCGAGCCATGATCCCCTTCGATGACCGTGATGGTGCCTCCGGTCTTGATAAAGGTTTTCAGAATTTTTAGCGCCTCGACCGGCCGGGAGAGATGCTCCAGCACAAAACAGACAAAGACATGATCGAACGAGCCGGGTTCAAAGGGCAAATGGAAGATATCCGCCTGTTGGAAGCGGACATTGGTTAAGCCCGCGGCCATCACCTTCTTCTCGGCTTCGGCGAGGGAGGTTTCCGAAATATCAATTGAAGTAATCAGGGCCTTCGGGCTGAACCCGGCCAGGGTGACGGTTTGCGCACCAACACCGCAGCCGGCCTCCAGAACGCGGCTTCCCGCCGGATAGGAGGTATCGGAGTGCAGTAACTCAACTAAGGTCGAAGCTTGGTCCTGCAAGCGGCTATATTCTCTTGGATCATAGCCGTGAACGTAGTTGTTAGGCATAGATTTTTTTGGGTTGCCGAATGAGGTTCTTGCAAATCTCTCAAATTCCGTCACACCGGCTTTCGTCGGAATGACTTCATGGGACTTTTGCAAAAGGCTCGAATGTTATTTTTATGATGCCCTAATTACAGATTGGTCTATACCCCTTTTTGTAACTTTTTGGAAGTGGAGATTTCGGAAAATCGTCGAAGGGCCGGGGCTTTTTCTTTGGAAAATCCAAAAATGGTGCTGTTTCGACAGGCTTTGGGGGCAAGTCCAGCTTGTATACCCTTTTCGGCGAACTGCCCTTCCGGTCTGGATTGCCGACGGCCCTTCATTTCTCCCTTTTCATTTCGACGGTTCCGTTCTCTGGTTCTTCTTTCTCGAATAGAAGCAATCCGCTCATTCACGGGGATCTCAAAACGTTCCGAAGGTTTCTTTTGATAATTGAAATCCGGGACCGTTTCCCGTGGCATTTGTCGGCCAAGGCTATATTCGATGGTTCGGAAAGTTTTTTCTTCATCAGGGGAGACCAGGGTATAAGCATCTCCTTTGGCGCCGGCCCGTCCGGTCCGGCCTACGCGGTGAACGTAATCCTCGGCCAAAGGGGGCACGTCGAAGTTACAGACCAGGCCGATGGCCTCCACGTCGATACCCCGAGCGGCGATGTCCGTGGCTACTAGCACACGGAAACGTCCTTTTTTAAAACCGGCCAGGGCTTCGGTCCGTTGATTCTGACTCCGGTTCCCGTGTATACGGGCGCAAGAAACCCCGTTTTTTTCCAGGAAGTCGGCCAGCCAGTTGGCCCGGTGCTTGGTCCGGGTAAAAGCCAGGACGCTCTTGGGCAAACTCTTATTAAGGAGAGCGAGAAAAAGGGTTGATTTTAATTCATGAGCCACCGGATAGGCCACATGACTGATTTCCGCAGCCGGTGTCGGCGTGGGCATGATATTGATGGAAACCGGGTTATTGAGCATATCTCCGGCCAGGGCCACGATCGGTGGAGGAAGTGTGGCTGAGAAAAAAAGTGTCTGAAGATTCTTCGG
>JBEKPQ010000095.1:0-16008 GCA_049520575.1 Thermodesulfobacteriota bacterium
GCCGCGTGTCAGGATGACCGGTGTGCGTTTTCGTACCACCTCATCGAAGAATGAGTGGAACTTGCGCTGCAGTTCGGTGACACCGACAATTTGTTGCATTTTAGGCTCCTTTCTACATACTGAAATATGTATTATAGCACATATTGAACCTGGACGAAATGGTCAATCGCGGTCGAAAACATCGATTTTCATAAGGTATTTTTTTCGTGAAAATGGCTGAAAACTAAAGAGTCCTTACATGCTTTTTAAATCCCCCATACAATCACGGTCCAGGTTATCCATATATGATCAAGATTTTGAGCTTCTTTTTTTCTCCTGCAAGTTAAAGAAAGCTATTGATAGTTGCAGATCAAAAATGATTATCAGGAGAAGGATTACCCATTTACTTTCCCAAGTCATAAATTGTAAGAATATGAATAGAACTGAAGCAGATAATAGTGCAAGTATAATTTGCAATAAACTTATAGTTATTTTTAGAGTATTTATTTTTTTATAGACTTTTGAAGTCTCACTATTTAGTATTTCTTTTGGGATGTTTGAAGATTCCTTAATTATTCTGATATCCTTTGTCAAATCCTGTTTTAGTTCATCGCTATCCATATGCAAAAGACGTAAAAGATAAGAAGCAAACACAGAATATAAAATAAATGCAATTGCGACAATAGTAGCGTAAATTGGCTCCTTTTTTAAATTGTAGATTGCAAGTGCTGAAGCGGATACAGATATTGGAATTGCAACCACTTTGCTTAATAATTGATTTACTAAATCTCTTATATTTACAAAATATTGATCGCGTTCTTTTCGAAAATTCTTTTTTAATTCTTCAAAATTGAATTTTCTTAAGAATACTTCATAATTATTATTCGTGGCCTCAATTACAGTCTCAATATTCTCGATAAGATGTATAAGTCTTTGGTCGTGTTCTCTAATCATTGAAAGAGAGTCTATAATTTGTGCTTTAAGAAAATAACGAAATTCTCTCGAGGGATTTATTTCTTTAATCGCAATATATTTCTTTCTTAGATCGGATCCTCTGGGGAAGATAGGCGGAATTGCAGGATAACCTAAAATGAATTTCCCCTTTTCGGGAGTAACAAGAATAAATTCTCGATTGGCGACACTATGGTACTCAATAATATCTAAAGATTGGAGATATTGAACAATTTTCCAATAATAAAAGGTATTAGGAATCAGAAAATCTTTGGGGACATGTTGATCTCTTCCTAATAGATAAGAAAAATCTTTCATTGAATCATAAAAAAGAGATTCATCGTTTGAATAGAAAAGTATCCCAATATTAGAAGTTATAGACTCTTTGTTACAGTCTTGACGAAAATAAAGTTCGCTTTCCTGCAAAAAATGATCAGCATTATAGAAAAGGCCCTGATAATTGTTGATATTTATAGAAACTTCATTTTTACCATTCTTTTCAAATTTAATGCCGCATGCACCGAGCTTATTTTCAACCTCTTCTCTAGATTTAAATTCGTAAATAATCGATTCTCCTGCTTCAAACCGATGATTCAAACTTGCATGATTTATATCATTTAGTACTTTAACCAGCTCCATCAATTCCATTATGATAGATCTCTTTCCTTAAGGCGGTAGCTAATTTTTTAGATTCGATTATGACGATACTTTTATTTTGAGGGTCAATTCGTATTTTTTCTTGAAGTTTATCTCTTGAAAAGCGAATATAGATACCATCGTAATCTAAATCTATTCGGATAAATTTCCTCATTGACTTTCCATCTGCTTGAAATTCGGTATCCAGTGTGATGTTGTTTTGTTCAGCACAATCAACTAAATGTGATTCATGTGAATAAAAATGATTACTAAGTTCGTTGATATTTATGATCTTTGTTGGAGAGGATTGTACATAATCGAAAACTTTCGTTCGAAAATCTTCTCGTGTGATTATCTCCCCATCTTGACCTACTGGCAAATCAACCAAATTTATTAATTGATATAGGCTATCAGTGTACACATGATTGCTTTCTAGTTCTTTTACAGAAATCCAATTGATAAAGTAATCCGAGATATTTTCCATCTTTCTTTTAATAAAACTCAGATATTTCCCATTTCCTGCATGATATTTGTTCACATCGATTTTGCATGCCATTGCTAGCTTATCTAGATCAAGATGCTCTGCGGGATTAATGACATATGACTGTGTGTTTGCATTTTTCTTGAATAGCATTCCAATAGTATCGCGAATAAGGAACACAGAAATATAATTTCGTAATTCATTTTGATATTCCGTGAATACAAGAAACCCGCCTTTAGCTTGGGAAATATTTTGAACCCTATTTTTTAGATCCTTTACTGCCTCATGAGAAAATGAAAGAAATGAAGCATCATTCTTTATTTGGAGATAATCCTTGAATTTATCAGTAAATGCTGTGGCATCATTAACATCAAATGTGGCATTTTTAATTTCCGATTTTTTATAGCTTAAATCTAATCTCTGAATCAACAAATCCGACTTATCGTCGATAGGTAATAGGTTCTGCGACAGGTCAACCGCGGCTATTTTTTTACCCTCATCCTTAAGCAAAGAGTGAACAATGATTTTACTAACTTTCATATTGTCCTCCGTTTGAAGTTATCATTATGTGGCTATTAGTTACTTCGAAGACAAAATAATAACACCCAACCCATTCAAAAAAGGATGATATAAGGATAGAACGAATTTAGAATGAAAGCAACATATTTACTTATGTTTGTTGACTTCATCCAGCCCACGCAAATCTTTCATAATCTTGTCTAATGACAGATGGATGGTCCAGGCAATCTTATCGACGAGCGGGAATCCTCCATTGCTCACATTCCTGCAGGCTAACGGGAAAATCTCCACGCCTCCACAGTAGACCTTACTTTTTAGCATATCGATTTTCATGTAAGCTAATTTGTTTACAAGGTAATGAGGAGAATGCATTAAGAATCCATGGTCAAGTTGGAAAAAACCTTTTTGGGCACATATAGCTTGTCAGAATAGAGATTTTGTATAGCTATTGCTTCTATCAAAAAATCAGCTATTCCCGAAAAGAGGAATGCAAGAGCTGCGCCATCGGTTCAAGCTGCTGAAACAGTCGGGGGCATCGGGTAGCTATTTCATTAAAAATGGGTGAAAAGCACCACTTGCTTTTATTGGTATTTCAGTGCACGAGTGACTATTAGCAAGAAGGGAAAAAGGAGGACACAAAGGCATAATTATCATTTGATGATTGTGGGTTAGAAGGTGATAGAATTGAGGGTTTAGGATAGCATGGATTCCATAACCCTCAATCCTGCTCCGCCTCGCCGTTTTCGTTGTACAATTAGGCATCGCCTTTTTGGGGTCCCCGATAATTGGGAATTGCGCGCAGCCTACGGGGGTTTTTTCATTCGATAAACCAGGGTTGTCAATGAACGAAGCCGATACGTGCCGTACCTATCTTTTGCCAAAACTTAAGGATGCCCATTGGGAGGATGAATCCATCCTAGAGCAATATGTTTTGACGCCCGGGCGGATCGTTCCATTGGGCGGCCGGCATACCCGCAAGGAAGGTCTTCGCCCGGATTATGTTTTGTTTATCCGGCGTAATATCCCGATTGCAGTCGTGGAAGCTAAATCGGAATATAAGCATCCCGCCGAAGGTCTGCAGCAGGCCATCCGGTATGCCGAAATGATGGGGTTAAAGTTCGCTTATTCTAGCAATGGGTTAGCCATCGTCGAGCATGATTTCATCACCGGGCAGGAACGCACCCTCGAAAAGTTCCCTTCCCCGGATGACCTCTGGGATCGCTGGCGTGGCGTATTGAAATTGGACCAGCCCAAGGTTGCCGCTGACGCCCTGACTGCCTATTTCGAAGAGGCCGGCGGGAAAAAGCCGCGTTATTACCAACAGGCCGCCATCAATGCGGCCGTTAATGCGGTTTTAGCCGGGCAGAAACGCATTTTGATCAATCTGGCCACCGGCACCGGCAAAACCTTCGTCGGTTTTCAAATCGCCTGGCGGTTGCGCCGGGCCGAACGCAAGAAGCGCGTTCTATACCTTTCGGACCGCAATTTTCTGATCGACCAGGCTAAGTCCCTCACCTTCGCCCCCTTCGGGCAGGCCCTGCACAAGATCCAGCGCCGGGCCGTCAAGAGTCGCGAAGTCTATTTTGCGTTGTACCAGGCCCTCTCCAACCCCACCGGCGGGCCGAATTTATACGAAAGCTATCCCAGGGATTTCTTCGACCTGATTATCGTGGACGAGTGCCACCGCGGCGCTGCTAACGAGACCGGCAACTGGCGCAAGATCCTGGAATATTTCGAATCCGCCACCCAGATCGGCATGACCGCCACCCCGCGCCGCACCGACAATGTCGACACCTATGAATATTTCGGCGATCCGGTCTACACCTATAGCCTGAAACAGGGCATCGAAGACGGTTTCTTGGCCCCCTACCGAGTCTACCGTGTCATCCCGGATGTGGACGCCAGCGGTCTTCAGATCGATCCTGGCGTGCTCGACCGTTTCAACCGGGAAATCCCGCCCGATCTTTATGGAACGAAGGATTTTGAAAGGGTTATTTCCTTGCTGGCGCGCACACAGACGGTTGCCAGGCATCTGACAGAGTACCTTAAACGCACCGGTCGCTTTGATAAAACCATCGTCTTTTGCGTGGACCAGGAGCACGCCCTCGATATGCGTAATGAGTTAGCCAGGTGCAACTCCGACTTGATGAAACAGCACTCCAATTACGTTGCCCGCGTTGTCTCGGATGAAGGCTCGCTTGGTCGCGGCCACCTGGACGACTTCCAGGACCCGGAAAAAGATGTTCCGGTTATTCTCACCACATCGCAAATGCTGACCACCGGCGTGGATGCCCCCACCTGCCGCAACATTGTCCTTTTTAAACCCATCAACTCGATCGTGGATTTCAAGCAGATCATTGGTCGTGGCACGCGCGTTTCGGAAGAGCATGGCAAGTTCTGGTTCACCATCATTGATTATGTCGGTGCCACCCAGTTATTCTATGACCCGGCCTTCGATGGCGAACCCGTCCGCGTGACCAAATCCCAGATCGATGCCGAAGGCAATGAAACGGCGGTGCAGGATAGCGAAGAAGGTACCCTCCCGCCGGAAGAATCCGTCTTGCCCGGCGTGATGGAAATCGAGCAAAAGATTGGTGAACTCCCCCGCAAGTATTATCTGGACGGCGTGCAGGTCTATATCGCTGGGGAACAGGCCTTCGAGCTTGACCCGGATGGCAATGTGCTCCGCACAATGGAATTCACCGATTACGTCACGCAGAATGTCCGCCGTTTGAATCTGAGCGCCGAACATCTGCGTCAGGCCTGGCCCCTCACCGAGCAGCGCCGGGAGATCATGGAAAACATGCGTTCTTATGGCATCGACCCGGCCCATTTGGCCTCCGTCACTCATCATGAAGACGCCGACGCCCTCGATTTGCTTCTGCACGTTGCCTATAATGCCCCGCTCGTTTCTCGCCGCCAGCGCCTGGAAAAAGTCCGCCAGAAGAAAGCCAACTTCCTTAACACTTTCACTCCTGCCGCCCGCCAGATTCTGGATGCTCTGCTGGAGAAATACGCCGATTACGGCATCAGCCAGCTGGATGACTTACCCAGCCTGTTGCGCGTGCAGCCATTTGCCGGCTACGGCGCACCGTCCGAGATCTACGCCCTGTTCGGCGGCCCCGCCAGGCTTGTCCAGGCCGTGGATGAAATCCAGCAGGGCTTGTATGAGGAATAAGTATTTAGAATAACCTCTCCTACCTTCTGATCCCTCCCTCTCCTGACTTACGTCAGGAGAGGGAGGGGGTGTCGAAAGCGGCGAAAGGTGAGGTAGATATAAAGATGGCGAAGGTGGATGATAAATTTTAGAAAGTGTTTGATGAATGAAACATAATAGCCAAACCAGATAATAGACAAAGAAATATAGTTGGAGGCGGTTATGAGCACATACAACTTGGTTCTAAGAGGTTACGACATATCGGAATTACGTAAATTAGCTCATAAATATCTCGAAGAGTTATCCTTGGGAGAAATTGAGGATCTCGATAAGTTGTCTCTTATTAGCGATTTATCAAACTTCGCCACTCAGAATAGCAAACTTGCTCAAGTGATGAGGAAATCAAGTATTTCAATGAAGCCGAGCTTTTTTCTGATGGTGTTGAATCCGCATGACAATATTGCAATTTCTCCTCAAAAAGCAAAGGAATTGATAAATAAATTGATTACAACTACTGACTCTGGATTGAGCGTCCAAAAAGAAGCATCGCCCTATAAAGAATTTAGAGTTGAAGAAGTTATTGAGAATATCAATGGTCTTATAGAGTTACAGTTTACTTGGCAGCGTGCTATTTGGTATTGGGAGCCAACTAATGTATCATTAGAGCATATTTTTGAGCTTCAATTTGGTTTCGCTGTTTTGAATACCCATGCAAGAAAAGCAATCATTGCATGTCATACTGAGCACGAAAGAAAAAATATCGCTGATGCGATTTGTAGAGTTTATCCAATAAAACTAACATCATTAGTTCTTACACAACCAATCCTCAATGAGATTGGGAGCTTTGATCATGTAAGGAGAGCAGGATACTTTATACCTGATGCAGATTCTAACATTCCTTCAAATATAACTTATGCAGATGAAAAATTACCCACTAAATTAATAGCCCGCAAGGAGGAAAGTAACCCACGGAGCGAAAGAAAATACAGCTATTACCTTATCCCTTTAGGTTCTATCGTTGAACAAGGTGTAGGAGCTACGTCAGATAGTGGAAAACTTTGGATACCTAGGCAACTGCCCTTGAATGCAATTAGAGATTATGCTAATGAACTCCTAGAAAAAATTGGGATTACTTTAGACCGCCTTACTTCGAAAAAGGATTATTCTACAGTCCTAAAAAGCTTTGGTGTCAACAACCTTCCAAAAATATCTTCAATCAAAAAAGTTTACGTTAGGTCTCAAATTTGTGTCCTAATAGAAGAGTTAGTAAATATGCTTTTACGTGAAGAGAAAACACGGTCTTTTACCTTTCCACTAAAATTAGTTGAAGAAGGTGTACCTATATTATTTAACTATCCTAGGTTACTTATTGCCGATCCTGAAACCAATGATATCGGATGGTGGAAAAACCCGGATGGAACATCTAATTTAATTAAGGTTTCAATAAAAAACAATGAACCTGTTCTATCAGGATATCCAGGAAAAGAAGCTATTAACTATGCAGAGATTCATCATCCGATTACTAACAATCTTATATCTCTTGAAAATCCTTTAAGTAACCTTCAATTATTACCATCACCATTACTGCACGAAATATTAATTGAGGCTATTTCACATATTTCTAATCAAATCAAAGAACTTAGAAATGTTGTAGAACTACCATTTCAAATATTGAATAATCAAATAATCCTTGATATTGATAGAGCTACTAATAAAGAAAGTCTGGCAAATATTAGTACAGTTATTTCATTATCGGATGTAAAAGAGTTTAAGAAAATTCTATTAAAACAAGTAGCAGATATTAATAAAGAAGAGTTCGAAGTGAAATTAGTTAAGCTGGGGGAGAAATGCGTAAATATGGGTGATGATATGTGTCGTACTTGTATAGTTGATTCTAAATATTTATGTTTGCGATCATTAGTTGGTAGATCATTAAAACAAACTTTTATATTGGCTCATAAGGGCATTGAACTTTCAGATATACAAGGTAGATTGACGATTGGCGATGATGAAATCACTGTTTTGGGATTTGCTAAACTCGCTCATGGGAAAGGGTCACTTACAGCCCGTAATAATAATGGCGCTATTTTATTATCCCAGATTCTGGGACAGATTGATAAAACTACTTTTGATACTGTGATGGTGATATCTCCCTCGGTTGTTAATGAAGATTTATATGAAAGAATTAAGTTAATTTGTGGAATATTTGGGAAGAAATTACTCATACTTGATAAGTCTCGCCTTTGTAAATTCTTGGCTTATTTTGAAGAACAAGCGAAATTTGATAATCTTGAGCCAGAAAAGATTTATAAGGATTCAAAGATAAAATTCAAGACAATATAATCTCTCCTGTTGTAATGGATAGAATATTATAAATATATAATCATCAGAGATAATCATGCCCTCCTCCTCCCGTGCCCAGCTCTCCTCCCTAATCAAATCCGCCCGCGACATCATGCGCAAGGACGCCGGCCTCAACGGCGACCTAGATCGCCTGCCGCAGCTTTCCTGGATCCTGTTCCTCAAATGCTACGATGACCTGGAATGCCGCCGCGAAGACGATGCCATCGTCGACCGCCGGCCCTACAAACCTGTCATCCCTTCGCCCTATCGCTGGCGCGACTGGGCCTCCGATCCCGATAAGGGCGCTACCGGCGACGATTTGATCAAGTTCATCAACAACGGCCTGCTGCCTGCCCTGCGTGGCCTCTCCGGCAGCGACGAGCGCCTCAAAATTGCCGAACTGTTCAAGGAGACCTTCAACCGCATGTTGAGCGGCTACCTGTTCCGCGACGTGGTCAATCTGGTCGACGGCATCCACTTTCACAGCCGGGACGAGATCTTCACCCTTTCGCACCTGTACGAATCGATGTTGAAGGAGATGCGCGACGCCGCCGGCGACAGCGGCGAGTTCTACACCCCCCGCCCGGTCGTCAAGTTGATCGTCGACCGGGTCAAGCCCAGGCTCGGCGAGCGCATTCTTGATCCCGCTTGTGGTACCGGCGGTTTCCTAGTCGAGTCTTACGAGATCCTCAAATCCCAGGCCCAATCCGCCGAAGATGAGCGCTTGCTCCAGACCGCCAGCCTGTTCGGCATCGAGAAGAAGCCCCTGCCCTATCTGCTTGGCACCATGAACCTGCTGCTGCACGGCCTGGAGTCTCCCAACATCCGCCGCGATAACGCCCTGCGCAATCCCCTCAACGAGATCGGCGACAAGGACCGCTACGAAGTCATCGTCACCAACCCGCCCTTCGGCGGCGAGGAGGAAGCCGGCATCCAGTTGAATTTCCCCGAATCCACCCGCGCCAGTGAGACCGCCCTGCTCTTCATGCAGTTCATCATGCGCTCGCTCAAACCCGGCGGGCGCTGCGGTGTGGTCGTGCCGAATGGCACCTTGTTCGGCGATGGCGTCTCGGCCCGCATCAAGGAACAGTTGCTCCGCAATTTCAACCTGCACACCATCGTGCGCCTGCCCAACGGCGTCTTTGCCCCCTATACTGGGATTCCATCCAATTTGTTATTTTTTGATCATACCTCTCCAACAACTATTCTTTGGTACTATGAAGTTCGTGCACGAGATGGGAGTAGATATAGCAAATCCAAACCTATGCAATTTGAGGAATTCAAGGATTGCATTGAATGGTGGGATAACCGCGTTGAAAATGAATTTGCTTGGAAGGTTTCAGCAGAAAACGTTGTAGAACGAGGCTATAACCTAGATATTCGTAACCCAATTGATATTTCCGAAACAGAACATCTAGCTCCTGAAATTCTTGCCAAAAACATTTTGCAAAAGGAAGAGAAAATTGCGGAGATTATCAGTGAAATAAACAGGCTTTTGGAGACTGAGCAGTGAAATACAATATTACTTCAAGCTGGACAGAAGTTCCATTAGGAGAGATTCTGACCATCCTTGACGAGCAAGTCGTGTTTGATGACATGGCAGAATATATTACGATTACTGTTAAGCGTCGACATGGTGGTTTGGAAGCTCGTGAAAAACTTTATGGTAACGAAATCAAGACCAAGAAGCAGTATCGATTACATCAAGGGGCATTTATTATTTCACGTGTGCAATGCTGGCATGCAGCTTTCGCAATTGTACCCAACAATATACCCGAAAACATGATTGCCAGCCAAAATTATGATCAATTTGAAATATCGCCGGAAGTCGACAAAAGCTTCTTTTGGTGGCTTTCACATTCACCACGATTTGTTGAAACGGTTAGAAGTAGCGCATCTGGTGTAGTGATCGAAAAGATGGTTTTTAACCGAGATGCGTGGTTGCAAAAAACTATTTCTCTGCCACCAAAAACGGAGCAACAACGCATCGTAGCACGCATCGAGGCCCTGGCGGGACGTCTCGCCGAAGCACAATCCCTGCGTAGGGAGGCAATTGAAGAAACAGAAAAACTATTGGTTCCTGTTGATATGCAAATATGGCCCGATCAAAGCCTGGTTGGTGCGCCTTTATTAAAAGATGTTACTTCATATTTAGCTCGAGGTCGTCAGTCCAAACAGGGTCCATCCACGCATTACTTAATAAAAACGCAGCATGTTCAAATGGATCATTATGTACCTTCAAAAATGACTCTGGCGCCAGAAGTTGCGGCCAAAGTTTTGCCCGAAGCATTTGTTAGGAACAAAGATATATTAATTGCTTGTTCAGCCGCGGGTTGCTTGGGAAGGGTCGCATATTATGAAGAGACAAAAATATCTGCATCGACAGACACTCATATTGCAATTGTTAGAGCTAACCCTAATTTAGTGTTACCTGAATATTTATATTCCTATCTTAAAGGCGCACAAGGGCAATATCAACTTCGGAGTCGTGAACGTGGCGATTGGAAACGAGAAAAAATTGGTTTCAGATTAACTGAATTAAACTTGGCAGACCTTCAACGAGTGCCAGTTCCCGTTCCCTCATTAAAAGAGCAGCGCCAGCTGGTGGCGTACCTGGATGGCTTGCAGGCCCAGGTCTCTCAATTGCGCCTTCGCCAGGCCGAAACCCAGCAGGCTTTGGATGCCCTCATGCCGAGTATCCTGGATAAGGCGTTCAAGGGAGAGTTGTAGATATGAACTTACTTGAACAAAATATTTTTGTCTTATTTAATAATATTTTGGCAAACCGCCAAGATGTCATTTTGTTGGCATGCCAACAACGGGCAAAGTTTGAAGGCTGGCTCAAATTTGAACTTGCATCAGCGATAAGTAATGAAAATAATTTCTCACAAGTTATTCTTGAAGATGGTTATACTAATGGAGGCCGATCTGATATTTCATTCCTGTTTCAAGGAAATAAATACTATATTGAGATGAAAACAGCAAACACAAATTGGCGTGCAGAGGGCCTTGAGAATCGATCGCGGCCAGTTACTGCCAATATGAAAAGGATCGTTGATGACATTTGTGTCTTACGAGATAAAAGCGCTTCTGCACATGCTTTGTTAGTTTTCGTTTTATTCCCTATCCCGGATCGCTTATGGAGAAATACTCGGGAGCAGTTAAACTATCATTTACGTCATATAGAAGAATCTAGTGGTTTACTCAAAGACGTATTGATCAATAATGCCAGTTATATTAAGGTTACAGATGATTTTGGGATTTGTCCTTTTGTTATACAAATAATTTGAGGGAAGAGATGTTAGGCTAAAGGAGAAATTATGCCAATCAAAACGGAAGTTTGGCGAATAGATAAAGGGTTGGAAAAAGTCGCGTTTTCAAAAATGGAAGCTGAGAAGAAGCTGGAATCCGTTCTGGAACAGGATGTAACAATCATCGATCCGGAATTGATGATTATCGGAAGGCAGGTGCCAACTTCTTTCGGTTTTATTGATCTACTTGGTATCGACTCTGAAGGGCATCTTGCGGTCTTGGAATTGAAAAAGAACAAAACCCCCCGCGAGGTTGTTGCTCAAACACTCGATTATGCTTCGTGGGTAAAGAATTTGACTTATGAAGATATCGTTGCAATTTATGCGGAATATGATACAACACAGAATTTTGAAGAAGCTTTTGCCGAACGATTTGATTCGAATCCTCCAGAAACATTAAACGAAGAGCAACGTTTGCTCATTGTGGCCTCTGAACTCGATAATAGTTCTGAACGAATTGTGAATTATTTATCTTCCAATTTTGGGGTACCTATCAATGCAGTATTTTTCCAATACTTCAAGGATGGCCAGGGCGAATATCTGTCCAGAACCTGGTTGATTGATCCGGTTCAGGCCGAAGTTCATATAGGAAAAATTTACAGAAAAAGCGGAAAAGAACCCTGGAATGGAACAGACTATTATGTTTCATTTGGAGAAAACCCGGCCCGC
Organism: Thermodesulfobacteriota bacterium; assembly: GCA_049520575.1. Classification (GTDB taxonomy): domain Bacteria; phylum Desulfobacterota; class RBG-13-43-22; order RBG-13-43-22; family RBG-13-43-22; genus RBG-13-43-22. The sequence continues at coordinate 12,047 of JBEKPQ010000095.1, forward strand.
CATTGGGAAGATGCAGTCAAATATGGATTTGTATCTGCAGGCGGAGGCAAATGGTATAGCAATACTTTATCTTTACTATATCCTGGCGCGAGGATATTTGTGTGTATTCCCAAGGTAGGGTATGTCGGTGTAGGCATCGTCAAAGAAGAATCCAAAAGAGTGAATGAATTCAAGGTTGAATGGAGTGGCGTTCCAACCCCGATCTTGAAAGTACCTCTCAAATCCCTCAATATGGGAGTAAATGCCGATGACCCAGATCGTAGCGAATATCTTGTCAGAGTGGATTGGATTGCAACAAAATCAATTGATCATGCTGTTTGGGAAAAAGGTATGTTTGCCAACCAGAATTCGGCCTGCAAGTTGCGCAATAAATTCACCGTGGAACGTCTTTCGGAAATATTTGGATTGGAAAATACAAATCCCGAAGTTTCTGAGCAAAAAGCAATCGAATACCCTGTCCGAATTAAAGCACAATACAAAGGCGAAACATTCTTTGCTGAACTTCTAAATATTGAAGGAAATGTTCGATATGAAAAAAAGGATTATTCGACCCCTTCAGCTGCAGGTAAAGTTATCGTTCCTGGTTGGAAAGCAATGAACGGTTGGACTTTTTGGCGGTATTTAAATCCGGGGAGCGGGGAATGGGAAAGAATTGGAAAACTCAGGGGATGAATTAGAAGATTATTTCATCAAGAAATTGAAATTGGAGATACAGAATGTATTTGGCAGAGATATATGGAAAATTGTCAAAAGACAATGAAAATAAAGAAGACATTCTTACCTCGAATGTATTCTCTTTTTTCAAGTATGCCAATCGAGAAATATTCTTATTCGAATTTATCAGGCTTCTTGGATTGGAGATTTCAACTGATGACGCGATTAGTGCTGAGTTTCGTTTTTGGCCGACCTTTGAAGATAAAACAGAACCCGATTTGGTGCTGATTATTGGTAAGTATTATTTACTTTTTGAAGCAAAATATCATTCAGGTTTTGGGGAAGAAACTCGGGAAAAAGAGCATCAAATTGTCAGGGAAATTATTGGAGGAAGATATGAAGCAAAGAATTTGGGTAAGGAATTCAAGATTGTTGCTGTCACAGCATATTACTCCGATAAACCTGAACTAAAACGTGGGGTGCCAGAAAAATATCTTAAAGGCATGCTTTGGATAAATTGGCAAAGCATAGCATTATTGGTCTATCAACAAGTCGAAAATAATCCGAAACTGCCTATCGGAACCAGGCTTTTTGCGAAGGATTTATATGATTTGCTGGTCAGGAAAAAATTGAGAAATTTTGAAGGGGTAAAAGTATTTTCAATTCTTCCTAAGGCATTGCATTCTATGGGCGATAGGATTTTCTTCGATGCCCGGTCAGCCAGTTATCGCGGCGCTTTTTTGGGATTTACGACAACCTTGGCTGATCTCAGTTTACAACCTTTGTCTTCAAAAGTCCTTTTTTTGAATCCCCGAAAAGACTTCTTTCTTAATTTGGGTCCTGTTGGCAAACCAATTCACCCGATTGAAAATATTTTTTTCGAGAGGAGCACAAATGAATAAAAATGAGATCGTTGATCAGACCAGATTGGCCTTTGATTATATACAGAAACTCTACCTGGAAACATCCTATTTCATAAAAGAAGTCGAAGGATTACTGGGCAAGGAAGATGAAGAGTTCATTATTGGCCGGCCCGGTGGTTATGCTATCACTACTTCTCGCTCATCTGGTCTTGAGTCTAACAATGTCGAATTGTGGTTATTGCGTAGAATGGCAGTTTTTTTCGTTCCCAAGGATTTAACGGTTGAGAAGGCCGGGCAAACAATTACAAAATTCGATAACAAGATCAAGGTAATATATTTGAGAGTTGTTCTTGATTCGAAGAACCAATCGGAACCAAAAGTCTTTGCGGGTATATTGTATAACTTTAAAGGCATGGGTAAAACTTCAATGGAGAAAATTGAGCAACTCATGGCTTACATGGAATACAGAGAGCCACAGGTATTCAAGAATCCGCATGTGATCGATTATTCTGATGGCTATCTTTCATTTCATGGGAAATTATTTATACAGAATTTATTCGATTTAAATTCAAGCGAAGAAATTTACGATAAAATTGTGATTCCTGCGGTAGAGTTATTTAGAAAGAGTGATTAGTTCTTTTACGCATGTATGGGGCTTCTGGGTGATTTTACGGTTACGCTGGTATTTGCAGATTAAGGCTCGCAAGGAATTATTCGAGCTTATGTCGAGCATTCTAGATAGGGCGTTCAAGGGGGATCAATATGTAATAGAGTAGGAATTTGGTCAGGTTTTCAGTTTTTGATAGGCTATTCCGACTTGGGGGAATAAAGGGTACCTTGTTGAACAATTGAATGGTGACAATAGAATAAAGGTTCTGAGGCATTTTCAATAAGAGAATGATTGTTTTGTTAAATTAAAACAGGCTCTTAACTATACGGGATTTTGAGCAGCATTGCTGCTCGTTGCTTGGCCTGTTCCGGCCTGCGGTCGTAACGCGCGGTTGTATCAACACTCGAATGCCCCGCCATTCTTGCTACTGTAGCGATATCTACCCCAGCCTCCAGTAGATCGGATACGAACGTCCGCCTAATGTCATGTGGAGAGAAATTCTCTACGCCTGCTCGTTTAGCCCGGCTTTTCAGAAGATAATATATCGCCTGAGTGGTTATCCGTTTTCCCTCAACCAGGTTACTACCTTTATTCACTTCCAGGAACACTGGACCGGGTTCGTTGCCTCTGATTATCAACCAATCATTCAAAGCCGCAACCGCACCATCTACCAAATAAACCGAACGTTCCTTGGATCGTTTCCCATGGACAATTAGTTTTCGATTGGTTTCATCGAAATCTTCCAGATCTAATTTTGTCACTTCTTCTCGACGTAGTCCACCAGAATACATGATTGCAATCACAGCCGCGTCGCGCGTTCCGATAGGGCGAGGATCGTCCATGCAGTTTTGGAGTAGACTGCGGATCTCAGAGGCAGATAATTCGCGTCCTGCGGGTAGCGTTTCTCCGATTATTGGTGACAGGTGGGCAGCCCGATGGTAATCTTCGGCGGTCATCTGTCCCAGCAGCCAGGCTTCCTCCAGGGTCCCCCGTAAAGCGCACAGAAAACGATTGGCAGTAGCGGGTGCATACCCATCCATAAGCTGGCTGCGAACCAAAGCAGTGTGCTGGTAGCGCACCCTGGACCAGTCGAGTTCAAAGCAGCCTGCCATGCCATTTGATAAAATCCTGGCAATCGTATCCAATGCACACTTTTGTGGCCGGCGGCTGCTCTTCTTCAGCTTAGCTAGGTAAACTGCGGACGGATTTTGGTCGAGCGGCAAGGCCTCGATCAGGGTCAACTGACAATTGGGGTGGGGGGCAGGTGCGGTTTGGCTGACAATTACACTCAATTGGTCCAAAATAATATCTTTCACGGCGGTATCTCCTGTCAGAAAATCCCGCCGTGCTATATAATCTGCACTAGCTCTCGACGTGCCAACCCACGGCGGGGGTCAGATCCGCATGGGTGTTAGCGCACTCGTGCGGATCGCTGTATAATTGTTTAATCATTATACTGTCTTTTGCACTATTTGTAAAGTATAAGCTTATTTTTATAATTCTTAGGGGTTGTATTATGATATACTGTGTAGACAGAGGAGTATTGAAATGGCAATAGCAAATCGATTGAAAATTCTGATCGCAGAAAAGGAGTTTCGCGAAAAAAGGAAACTCCCATATCGAATAATTTCAGAAGAGACTGGGGTATCAGCAAACGCGATTACAGCTTACGGAACGCAAAATGTCGCTCGCTTCGATGCACCTGTCCTGGAAGCGTTCTGCAAGTACTTCAACTGCGGGGTGGGGGACATTCTCTTCTACGAAAAATAACCGATCGATTGACTTAAAAAGGGCGGAATCTCAAAATAGCTTCTGAAAAGCGGGATTTACATAAG
>JBEKPQ010000096.1:0-15791 GCA_049520575.1 Thermodesulfobacteriota bacterium
GCAGCACATGCAAACATGAGAGTTCTTTTTGAAATCGTCGTACAATAAGAGCTCGGGGTAAGGGTCCGGAAAGGCGTTTTACATTGATCCGGCCCTTTGCCTTGAAAATGATTATCCCGAACAGAATACAGAATAAGGATCCCGGGATAACAATGAAAGTAACATTGCAATCGCATGATTGCACATCTAAAGACAGGAGGAGAGAAATGAAGAAGGCTATTTTATTGACAGTACTAATGGCTTGTGGATTAGCCTTGTTTTTGGGCTGCGCCTCTGTGCAAACATGGCCGGATAGTGAAAGAAGTGCAGAGAACAAGATGGTTGTAATCCAGGAGAAGATTGGGGATGGGCTTAAAACCGGTGCGCTTACCCCCGATCAGTCCCAGATGTTTCTGACGACACTGAAGGGTATTCGGACAGACTATACGGAGCTGAGAGACAAAATGGTCTACCGGGACGACTGGGACAGGCTTCTTGGAAGACTTGATGCACTTGGAGATGAGATCAACAGGGCGCTGGCCCGGACCACAAGAACTGAAGAACCAAGGAATGGGGACAGGATTGTTACACTCCAAAGGAGAATTGATGATGGAAGAGTCAACGGGCGTTTGCCTTCGACAGAGGGGCGAGAATTTCAATCCAGACTGGACTCCATTCGGCGTGAATATTTGCGGATGACGGAAGGAGGCAGATACTCCACGCAGGAGGAGAGAAGAGACATTTCCCGCAGGCTCGATTCATTGGAAACGGATCTAAATCGGTTCCAGTAGAATCCTTTGGAAAGAGGAGAATCCCAATGTTGTGGACAATTGCTGTAATACTTTTAGTTCTATGGTTGCTGGGGTTGGTGACCGGTTCTACGATGGGAGGGTTCATTCACCTCGCGCTGGTGATTGCCATTATCGTTGTGATAGTCGGCTTCATTCAGAGGCGACGAGGGTAGTAAGGCACAGTTCTCTTGTCCCATTAAGCCTAAGGGAACGGGAGGTACATAATTGCGATCATACTGATCGCTCTGGGAATCTCGGCGTTCGCTTACTTAGGGCATCTCCTACACGACCAGAGAGAAAGTCGTCGATCCTGGCCCCATCCAGGTGACGGCTGAGAAAACTAAAACGCTGCCGCTGCCGCCCATTGTGGGAGCTATTGCGCTCGTGGGCGGCATTGTGTTACTGGTTGCGGAAATCAGTAAAGGCTAATGGGAGACAAAACTAAGTGATGTGTATAGGAGGCAACAAAATGAAAAAATTAATTTTGGGAACATTGCTTTTAACGTTGATCATTGGGGTTCCTATTCCAACGATGGCCGCGGTAAATATAAATATTGGTATTGCTCTGCCGCCGCCCATCATGTTTCCCTCACCACCGGAGATGATAGTGCTGCCTGAGACGTATGTCTACGTCATTCCTGAAATAGACGTGGACATCTTCTTCTACAATGGTTGGTGGTGGCGTCTATGGGAAGGTCGTTGGTATCGCTCCCATTATTATAACCGGGGCTGGGGTTATTATAACAATGTTCCAAGTTTTTATTTTGATGTAGACCCAGATTGGAGAGGATACTACAGAGACCATAATTGGTACGGGCACCGGTGGAACTATGAACGGATTCCTTACCAACAACTTCAACAAAACTGGCAGAGCTGGCATAATAATCGACATTGGGAAAGGCAAGGAACTTGGGGAGTCCAGGGCTATCAACCTCGACCACAACAACAGATACAGGAACTAAAACAACAAAGGCAAAAGCAATATCAACAGAGGCCTGAGGTTCAGAAACTTCAAGCTCAGCAACCACAGAGACAACCTCAGGTTCGGCAGCAAAGACCTCAAGCTCAGCAACCACAGAGACAACCTCAGGTTCGGCAGCAAAGACCTCAAGCTCAGCAACCACAGAGACAACCTCAGGTTCGGCAGCAAAGACCTCAAGCTCAGCAACCACAACATTCTCAACCTCAAGGAAAACCTGAAGGAGGGAAAGGAGAAAAACAGGATAGAAAGTAGGATGACAAAAAGGTTCATCCGCCAACAAGAAGAGCCTCGTATCTATCAAAGAGGCTCGCATCGCCCCCTCCAGTGCCAAAGATGATTTGATAAGACTTTACTTTTGAATGGAAAGAGAATAAAATAAGACAAAGATAGGGTGTAGGAGAAAAACAGAGTGAACGGCAGGGGGGTGGACTCCCTCTGCATCCTGATCTTCCCTATCTCAAACGGTCGAGTGGTCCAAAGAAATTTTTTCTGCAACGTTTTGATGAAGTAAATTTTGAAAGGAGAAAAATGAACATGAGTAAATTTTTAACTATAGGGGCATTGGGCTTGGTTTTATTGGTGGCGGTGCTGATGATCGGCTGCCCTTCAACCAAATCCGGGGGATATTCCAACAAGGATGTTCAGTACACGATCTCCGGCGATAGAATCTCCAATAACGCTGATAAAGACTATTCTTATTACATCCCGGGGCCGGGGACCAATTACGAGCAACTGACCTGGTATTGTGGAAACTATAATGGACATCAGAGAAGTAACGTTGTTCTGACCTTTAAAGAATCAAATGGTACCTGGGTGTTGGATAAAGAGGAGTACGGCAGCGGTAGTTGCGGATAGACGTTCTCCTTTTCCTTTACGATATCCCTTGACCGCCTCTCTATTAAAATGAACCTTTTTCCTTTGTAGACGAGGTTTTTTGATTTGATAAGACTGCTGGGAATCCGATGAGTCTATCTGAAGTTCGAAGCCTTTGGGTTTGGGTGGGGATCTCTGATTGAACATGGATAGCGAGCGCAATCCCTGTCACGCCAAAGGCGTGACTGCATAAGCAGCATGTCCCATCTTCAGCGGGATTAGTGAGCGAAGTTCAAACAATAGACATATTCCTTACATGGAATTCCACCAGAGCGGGACTACACCTTGGTGCAGGGAGCTTCAATGGCCATAAGCCCAAATACCCTAAAATCTATTTAAAGGCCCAAAAATAACTGGGGGAGGCAACTTAAATGTTGCTTCCAGCCAACCCAGTTTTTCGAACCACCTCTTTTTGCTTGACAATCAGTAATAACACCTTAAAAATAAACGCTAATTAGGCCAGAGAAAAACGGAGTCCTGCAAAGCTCTCGACCTATGAAATGTGATATGGTAATATTGTCAAACAAAAACCATATATACAAAAGGAGCACTTCGCATGACTAACTCCCCAACAATGATCAACCCCTATGCCGCCCAACCCACATCCCTTGTGGCCCTGGCCGGAAGCCTCTGGCGCAACCGCCAACTCATCGCGCAAATGGCCAAGCGCGAAGTGGTTGGCCGTTACAAGGGCTCCGTCTTGGAAATATCGTGGTCTTTTTTTAACCCCTTGTTCATGCTGATTGTTTACACCTTTGTTTTTTCGGTCGTATTCAAAGCACGCTGGGGCATAAATACAAATGAGAGTAAAACTCAGTTTGCCATTGTGCTGTTTGTGGGATTGATCGTCCATGGATTATTTGCCGAAGTGATCAACCGCACGCCGGGGCTGATTATCTCCAACGTAAATTTTGCTAAAAAAGTAGTATTCCCACTTGATATTTTGCCATCCGTTGCTATAGACGCAGCCCTGTTCCACAGCCTCGTAAGTCTTGGGGTGCTCATGGTTGCTTTTGTCCTATTTAACGGTTACCTGAATTGGAGGGCAATATTCTTTCCTTTTGTGTTCTTGTCGTTCATCATCCTTACTCTTGGCATTGCCTGGATGCTGGCATCGCTGGGTGTCTTCCTTCGCGATTTAGGGCAAATCACCAGCATCATCACTATGGTGATGTTGTTTTTATCCCCCATCTTTTACCCGGTAACAGTGCTGCCGGTTGAATTTCACCCCTTGATCATGGCCAATCCGCTGACCTTCATTATCGAGCAGGCTCGCGAAGTATTGATGTGGGGGTATCGCCCCGATTGGGCAGGACTTGGTTTCTACACTCTATTCGCCATTGCCGTCGCCTGGTCAGGCTATGCTTGGTTCCAGAAGACGCGAAAGGGATTTGCCGATGTCCTCTAATGATGTTGCCATACAAGTCAGCAATCTGGGCAAATGTTACCAGATTTATGATGCCCCCCGTAACCGCCTCAAACAATTTGTTGCTCCGCGCCTGCAGCGGCTTGCCGGACAAACTCCCCAGCAATACTTCCGGGAGTTCTGGGCGCTTAAAAATGTCTCTTTTGAAGTCAAGAAAGGCGAAACGGTCGGTATTATCGGACGCAACGGCTCGGGGAAATCTACCCTACTGCAAATGATCTGCGGCACGCTCAACCCCACCATTGGCGGTATTCAAACCCATGGCCGCATCGCGGCATTACTGGAGTTGGGCTCTGGCTTCAACCCGGAATTCACCGGGCGCGAGAATATTTTTATGAATGCCGCCGTGCTGGGCTTGAGTAAGGAAGAAATCGATTCGCGCTTTGATGACATCGTTGCCTTCGCCGACGTCGGACTGTTCATTGAGCAGCCTATCAAAACTTACTCTAGTGGTATGGTTATGCGGCTGGCCTTTGCAGTCCAGTCGCAGATCGATCCCGATATTTTTGTTATCGACGAGGCGCTGTCCGTTGGCGATGCCAAATTTCAAGCTAAATGTTTCGATCGTCTGAAGAAGCTTAAGGATGGGGGCACAAGCATATTGCTAGTAACGCATTCCAGTGAACAAATCGTGACACACTGCACTAGCGCATTATTGCTGGAAAGTGGCAAGGTTTTTGAGGCAGGCAACCCCCGTTTCGTAGTAAACCGTTATTTAGATCTGCTGTTTGGCAAAGAAAAAAAATCGATTGTCCCCCCTGCGTTACCGGAGAATATGAGTTCTGTGAACGAGGTTGTAACCCCAGAAGCCTCATTGAGCTACACGGAGGATGTGTTTGCCTCTCACCCGGGATATAACCCGCACGAATACCGCTGGGGCGATGGGAGTGCCTCAATTCTTGATTTTTATTTGTCTGCTGATGGTGAAGCTTACCCTTCCGCGATTACTACGGGTCAAAACATCGTATTGGCTATTTCAGTCAGGTTTTTGAGTAGTCTGGTGCGCCCGATATTGGGCATCACCATCAAAACCAAGGAAGGTGTGACTGTCTATGGTGTTAATTCAGAAACCCTGGAGGTCGAGGAGTTTAAATCTTTGGGGCAGTGCGGTCAGGTAGCATATGGTAGAGCTTCCTTCTTTTGTCGTCTTGCGCCTGGTTATTATTTCATCGCATTAGGCATTGCTACTAAGCAGGGTGAAATCATAACGCCTCACGACAGGCGTTATGATGCCATCCATATCCAAGTGCGGCCTGTGACGACGTTTTTTGGCCTTGTTGATTTAGGACTCGAATTAGCTGCCGGGGAAGTTGCTTTATGAAATTAACGCTTTCTCAATCGGGCTATTGGCTCAATCCCAAAACCAACCTTTGGTCACGGCCTGACTATGCCGGCATCGCTTACAGCGATGGTGACGAGATTGAGCAACGTATCGCTGCCGTAATCGAGCAAGCAAGTGACCTTTCTGTTCTATCTACAGAGTTACGCCAGCTTTGCATCGACTGGCCATCCTTGTATCACTTGTCGAGCACACGAGCCAACATTCTGCGCCCCTTTGAATCATCATTGCATGGAAATATTCTGGAAGTTGGCGCGGGTTGCGGCGCTATTACTCGTTATTTGGGCGAATGCGGTGGTAATATATTGGCGCTTGAAGGCAGTACGCGGCGCGCTGCTATTGCCAGGTCGAGGACGCGAAATCTGCCAAATGTTACTGTAGTTACGGACAACTTTGAACACTTTCAGTACTCTCAGAAATTTGACGTCATCACCCTGATTGGGGTGCTTGAATACGCTAATTTATTCACAAGCAGTGACATCCCAGCGCTGTCTATGCTTAAGCGTGCGCGTTCATTGCTCAAGCCAAATGGCAAGCTGATTATCGCCATCGAGAACCAACTCGGTCTTAAATATTTTGCTGGCGAACCGGAAGACCACCTTGGCCAACCCATGTATGGTATAGAGGGCCGTTACCGAAAAGATCAACCTCAGACCTATGGGCGCAAGACGTTTTCAGAAATGCTCAGGCAAGCCGGATTTTTATATTCGGAATTCATGGCACCATTCCCTGACTATAAGTTGCCAGTTTCTATCGTTACTGAAAAGGGGTTTTCTTATAAGGGGTTTGATGCCAGTGCACTGGCATGGCAAACCGTAAAACGCGATCCTCAGCTATCCTCAGTTTTGGCTTTTTCTCCTGAGTTGGTTTGGCCATCCCTGGTTAAGAATGGAGTTGGACTTGATTTTTCAAATTCATTTCTTGTTGTGACCGGGAGTTCTGGAAATCAGAAAGCAGATTCTTCTATCCTTGCCTGGCATTTCAATAGTGAACGTTGCAAAGAGTATTCCAAAGAAACCCGGTTTTTGCAAACAAACAATAGTTCAATCGAAATTCATTACTATCCACTTTTGCCCGGCTTGACCAACCACGTCAACGGACGACTGCTGACGTTCTTCATTTCAGAAAAAGCAGAATATGTGCAAGGCAGGCCATTGTCGCAAGAGTTAATTCATATCGTCACTCGGGATGGCTGGCGTCTAGACGATATCGGCGACTTTTTTAAACAATATTTCGAGTTCCTTGTTTCATACGCATCCGCTCAAGGCATTTCGATACATGTAACTTCTCCAGAAAGCCAGATCCCAGGAGAGTATTTTGATCTAATTCCGCAAAATATCATTATCGATCATGATGGTAAGTGGCGTTTTATCGACAAAGAGTGGGTCCTGAACGAAGACATGTCAGCGGGATGGTTGCTTTACCGGTCACTGATTTCGCTAACCTTTTCGGTAACACGATTTGGTGTTTGTGCTGAAGAGTTTATTAACACTTCTTTTGGGTTTATTAGGGCCGCTTTCAAAGCAACAGGTTTCGTCGTAACTGAAGAACAGATAGAAAGCTACGGAAGGCTAGAGCTTGCGGTACAAGAGGAAGCTATTGGGGGAAAGTATGAAGTTGACCAAATTCTCAATTCGTTGCGGACTGCATCGCTACAAAGGCTAAATCTAAATCAAGCACTAACTGAACGTGACGGCCGGATTGCTGGGCTTAACCAAGCAGTTGTAGAACAGGATGGGCAGATAAACAGTCTCAACCAATCTATTTCAGAGCGTGATGCGCAGATTGTCGCTCTCGTTGCAGAGCGGACCGATATTCTTAATTCAACGAGTTGGAAAGTTACAGGGCCTTTGAGGGCTATTAGACGGAACGCAGTGAATAAACTATACCGGATCTTTCGGAAGATCCTCTCAGACTTTGGATGGCCCAGTTTTTGAGGAACCCTCAAAAGAGTAAACTCTAACTTTAAATGTGGTACATGTTTCGGGGGCAGGTCATTATGAGGACTTGTACGAAGAACTTACCGGCGTGAAATCAGCAAAAACCCAAAAGTAACTATCTCTGCAAGGGTAAGTTAAATACCAGTGAACATACTGCAGATAATCACTCTTTCCGGTCTTGGCGGTGCTCAGAGCATGGTAATACATCTTGCGAATGAGTTCAGTAAACAGGGGCATGAAATATGTGTTGTATCTTCCCCAGGTGGCAGGATGTGGGATTCGTTGGATACGAATATAATAAAAAAAGAATGTCAATATTTCAAACGGGAAATTGATGTGGTTTCCGACCTAAAAGCAATTTTTATGCTGAGAAAAGTATGCAATCATTTTAAACCTGATATTATTCATCTTCATTCGTCAAAAGCTGGAGCCTGGGGCCGGATCGCCCTTGGTAAATATAAAGCGCGCATTATTTATACCATTCATGGTTTTGATACCATACTGAAAGCCAATCGGATATTATTACCTGTTGAAAAAATATTAGCCCGAAGGGCTAAATACATAATACCGGTGTGTGATTATGATTGCTGTTCATTAAATAGGGAAGGTATTTATAATACACATACCATAAAAAATGCGATCCCGGATTTAAATGATAATACTTTTGAAATTGATCCTTTTAATGAAGCGAGAAGAAATCGAAAAAAGGTTGTATTGTCGATCGCGAGATTGTCGTCCCAAAAAAAATTTGCTATGTTTCTTGAAGTTGCCAGTTTAATGAAAAAGGAAGCAGTAATGTTTTACTGGATTGGCAATCAAATTTCGGTAAATAGTCTCCCGAGCAACGTTCGTTGTTTGGGAGAAATTCCATCTGCATCCAAATTGATTAAATTTGCAGATATATTTGTCCTCTTCTCAAATTATGAGGGCCTCCCAATCTCAGTTATTGAGGCATTATCTTCCTCTGTTCCTGTTGTTGCTTCCGCTGTGGGTGGTATAACAGAAATACTTAAGGGAGATAATGGAATTGCCGTAAAAAATCTTGCTGATGAGGCCGTAAGCGCGATTCAATATTTTCTTTTAGACGAAGATGTAATGGCCTATGCAAAAAAAGCTGCTAGATTGTCTTATCAGCAGGAATTTACTATTGATAAAATGCTGCAATCTTACATGAACATATATAGAGAATGTTTAATTGGCAAAAGTCCAGAATCCCTATCCACTGCTGCTGTCGAAGACGGGCACAGATTAGATTGGCGGTGATCATTCTTGCTCTGGGGATATAAAAGATATTTCATCTCAATCGTCGATTGTTTATTGATTATGATATCGACACAGTTGGCCGTATGGGTACGCTTTGGTCAACTGCTGGATGGGATGTCCAGATACAAAGATGCAATGATCATATCTATGTTCATTTATATTTTGATCCTCTATATCTTTGATATGTACCATATTGAAAGAATTAAGAATGTTCAGGATATGATGATCCGCATCGCGGCATCCTTCATTTTTTCAGGGGTCCTGCTGACCTTCTTCTTTTATTTCCTTCCCGGAGGAAGATTTGGTCGGGGGATTTTTTTCATTCAACTGAGCTTTAGCTGGCTTCTTATTTCTGCCTGGCGTCTTCTTTTTGCCAAGATTTATCGGTACACAATCGTAAAACAGAGATTGCTGATCATCGGGGCCGGCAAAAGCGCTTGTTATCTTATGGATGCTTTGGATTCGTATACGTCCGAATATGAAATTATCGGTATGTTGGACGATGATCCCCAAAAGCAGGGTCGACAAATTGGTTTGTCGAAAGTGGTCGGGAACTTATCCCAATTTAATGATATTATAGATAAAATAGGTCATTGCACAGTGGTCATATCGATCACCAACAACCGCAACTATCCGATGATACGGGATATCTTGCAGGCGAGAATAAAGGGCGTAACCGTTGTGGAAATGACTAATTTATTTGAATTAATCACAGAAAGAATCCCTGTCAAACATATTCAGGAAGGTTGGTTGCTGTTTTCGGATGGGTTTTCGTTGCTTAATAAAGAGTTTATTGAAAGATTTAAGCGGTTAATCGATGTTGTACTGTCCGTTTTTCTGATCGTCATTTTTTCCCCCATAGCGTTGATTTCTGCCTTGCTGATCAAGTTGGAATCTAAAGGGCCTGTTTTGTTTATACAGAAACGCGTGGGAAAAGATGAACATGTTTTTGATTTAATGAAATTGCGATCTATGCATGAAAATGCTGAGATGAACGGTCCGGTTTGGGCTCAGGAAAACGATTCCCGAGTGACCAAAGTCGGTAGATGGATTAGGTGGTTTCGCATCGATGAAATTCCACAGTTATGGAATATCCTGCAGGGGGAGATGAGCTTTATCGGCCCGAGACCTGAACGGCCGGAATTTGTCAGCATGCTGGAGGAAGAAATTCCCTATTATTATCTAAGGTATACGATCAAACCGGGGCTCACGGGATGGGCGCAAGTACATTATCCCTATGGCGCCTCATCGGAAGAAGCAGAGATTAAATTAGAATACGATCTTTACTATTTAAAAAACATGTCCCTATTTTTAGATTTTCAAATATTTTTGAAAACAATCGGGGTCATCCTTTTTCGCCAGGGTTCACGGTAAATGGGGATGTGGGTATAGATAAGATAGAAGGATTGAGACGCAGTGTGGAGAAGGAGATCAAACGCAGGATCCGACTCATAGTGATGACGGCTCAGGAATTTGCCGAGAGTTGTGAGATGATTTTGAAACGGCCATACTGTCGGATGCTTTGAGTAAGACCAGGGACAACTTTATGAAAATTAGGATGCGTGCAGAAAAAATCTCAAAATATCTCTTCATCTTCTTAATTGTTTTCGTTGCCCTCTTCATCCTCCGTTCGCGTCCTTTTATGAAAATTCCCTATGACATATGGGATCATCTCATGACCATTGTCAGTGTCCATGACACGGGTGAAGCATTTACCTTTATGCCGGGAATGAGATTAAACCAGGTGTTGTGGCATTATGGTTGGGGATATTTTTTTCGTTTGATTCCCTTCAATGATGTTTTCATTTGGGCGAAGATCATTCATGTTCTTCAGTCGCTATTTGCATTCGTCTGTTATTTCGCTTTCGCCTACCAAGCCCTTGTGTTGCTTTTTCGTAATGTTCCGCGGCCTTCCCTGCGGCTCGCGGCGTTTCTGGCCACAGTTCTCTGGGTGTCGGGTACCGGTACCTTTTCTATGTTCTACCAGCAAGCATGGATTCAGTGGTACTCGGTCAATTATCAGGGCTTTACCATGCCGCTCTATTGGCTTAGCATGAGCCAACTGCTTCTTGTCGCCTATGGCGATCTGCCCCGACGCGCGGTCATCGAACGTGGCCTTCTTCTCATCCTTTTCTTTTTGATCATCCTTGTCGTTCATCCGATGGAATCTATATTTTTTGCCATTACGGTTGGGATAATACTCCTTATAAATATTCCCAAAATCATTTCCTTCGGGAAGCGACATCCCTTGAAAACGCTCACGGCTGTTTTCCTTGTCACGGGTCTTCCTCTATCTGTCGCATTTTTAGCGAAGGAGCTATCTCTTATCAGATTCCCTTTGTTCTACGAGGGACCCAGCGTTCCTCTTCTTATTCTTAAAGCAACCTTTGTCAATGGGGGGCGTGCCGTCGTTGAACAGGGGCTCAACCGTGGGTGGGCCGCATTTTCAGAAATGGCCTTTTTTTGCCTCTGTTGTGCTCCATTATTGTGGGTAATGGTTATTCTCAAGAAAAGGAAGGCCATGCTTTCATGCGCTGTTTTATTTTTTCTCACGATTCACTCGCTTGCTTTCTTCCTCATTCCCCGGGTTTTCTGGATGGCGGGTATTGCGAGCGTACTCACGAATGCGTCTGTAGTCCATCGTTTCAATTTTATTTGTTCAGCCTTTATCTTTCTCCCTGCTTTACTAATTCTGTTTTTTGAGAATTCCTTGTGGCGTTCTTTGTATGTTTTTCTCGGGTGTTTTGCTGCAGCCATGGCTTGTTTTTTTCTTTCTCAAACCATGTTTCATGGGACATTTTATGGCAATGTTCAATCTCTCTGGAAATCCCTCGAACTCCGCGAAACCGATCGAGTCGGCGTTCAGTTCTCCGAAAAGGATTTGCAATGGCTTGAGCGAATCTACTTGTCAAATCTTCCTCCGAATACCGGCAAACCCTTTTTATTTTATGTCCGTGGCGATGTAGCCCCGCTTTTTCGCACTGTTTTCCGGCAAATGGTATTCGCAGATCGGCGTTTATTACCATCAAGGGAAGAATTTCTCGTGATGGCCAAATTCTGGAACTTCACTCCTGTCGAGGTGGATTTGCCGGAAGATTATCCCAAAGACGCAGAGACTTTTAGAGGTTTTTCCCTTGAAAAACATTAGGCCCAATAATTCATGGGCACCCCGGAATGACAGCACTCAGCAAATTGACTTTCGATAAGATAAGGTGATAAGGACCTGCTGAACAAACGGGTCCGTACTTCTTTAGAAGTTCCGGCGGAGTGCCTATCGCAGAGGGTGCCATATCCATTGCAACCAAATGCGCCATCTCGGTGCATCCTGCAATTTATAACGCAGTATCAGCCAGGTTCGATCCTGGAAAAACCCATACCACAAGAGTCGTATTACATCTAAGGGGCGATCTACAAGACAGAGTTGATATATAAACCTTAACGGGCCGTCGATCAACCGGGGACTTCCTAAGGGCGGGATACCGGGTACAAACCAGCGCAGGGCCCGTTGATGAAACCGGGAAGGAGCAATTGGTCGCAAAGGTAATCGAACTTCCGGGTCACCAAAATACTCTGAGATCAGGTTCAAGACCAGCCATACGGCAGTGGCTACCTTCCATTCCTTGGCCCGGTGTGCCAGAGCCTCCCAATCAATCTCCCAGGTGCGCCGTGCGAATGCGATATCAAGCATTGTGCGCCTAACGCCAATACTCATTTGATGGTTTACGGAAAGATGCACGCTCGCATGTAACACCAAATCCTCTGCTGCCAGCCGCCTTATGTTCATGCCCTCAATCAGGACGGAATGATTTTATTGCCTTATAAGCGACCCACAGCGCTCTAATATCCTCTTTTATTCGGATCGGACGCACAAAATGATTGTTAGGAAAAACCGTTACACCCGACGCCCTCGCTCTCTCCATAAGCCTCGGTTCCGGTGAAGCTACAAGGGCGACTCTATGACCCTGTTTTGCCACGTGCTCCATAACCTGCATCACATGCAAGACAGCGCCTCCAAATCCCCCCGCTGTCACCACCTATATGATTCTCACCTGAAAATCCCCCCTACCCCCTTTACGAAGGGGAGGTACGGGGAGATTGGTTTCATCTGAGTTTCTGTCTCCCCAAGACCTGTATTGTTCATATTCTGAACTTTTTCAAATGGTATAGATACATTAATCTTCCCGGCATCAGTCCGGTGATTACCGGCTTAAGAAGATATACACAATAGTAAAAGGGAAGTCGAATGGTCCGGAAGGCCTGATATTTCATCTTCAACTCATTCCACCTATATCTTAGCTTTCTTCTCGAGTAATCTGATATATCCCAATGAAAATTATATAATACCTTCGGCAGGGTCGCTATCCTTCGCCCCTTACCGATCAATTTTATCCACAAGTCCAAATCCTCCACCCTAAGCGCCTTTTCATTGTACCCGCCAACATCCAAAATATCTTGCTTCCTCATCATGACCGAGGGGTGAATAATACTCGTCATAGTTATCCAGTCTGCCTTTTCAGGATGCTCCGGGGTTTTCCAGATTCCCCAATCTCCCCCAGAGCTGTCGAATAGCGCGGCATATGTGCCAACCACCGAAACTCCCTCGTTCTTTTCGAGGAAGGCAACCTCTTCTTCAAACCTTGTGGGGTATGACACATCATCTGCATCCTGTCTTGCCAGATACTCACCCTTGGCCATGCTGATGGAATAGTTCAGCGACGCTGCCAGTCCTCGATTTGTGCTGTTCCTTAGTAAAACAAACCTGGAATCCCCTTCGGTAATCCTTTGAAGGACTTCCCATGTGCTGTCAGTGGAGCCGTCGTCACATATAATGCACTCCCAGTCGTCATAAGTCTGGTCCTTGATCGAGGCAAGGGCAGATTCAATACCTTTCGCGCCATTGAAGACGCCGATTATCACACTTACCTTCGGCATGGCAGTATAATCACCTTCTTTCAAAGAGCCTCTTTAATGTCAGGTTGCTCCGTCTCCACAAGCAGATTGCAAATCGATACGGAAATAGAGTACCCACATAGGCAAACAATACCCTATAAGAAGGCAAATGCTCCCCCAACACAGGCCTCGCATCTTTTGTTTTACTTAGCTCTGTAACTTGTGCAGTCTCCGTGCTAGCGCTGGTGCCGTAATTGACAGAAAGCATTAGCGGTGATTACAAAAGCATTTTCATGCTGGTGGACATTATGATTCAGAATCAGTGTATCCATTCAGTTTAAGAATGTGGATAATTTTATTGTAAGTATTTTGATCATTTACATCGA
The DNA here is from genome assembly GCA_049520575.1 of Thermodesulfobacteriota bacterium. Lineage (GTDB taxonomy): Bacteria > Desulfobacterota > RBG-13-43-22 > RBG-13-43-22 > RBG-13-43-22 > RBG-13-43-22. The sequence goes on from JBEKPQ010000096.1 coordinate 13,870, forward strand.
AAAATTGGTCTGCATAGGTTTTTGATTTTCGAAGATAATAACTGAGACAGGAATCACGGTATTGCTGCAATTCTTGCGGAAGCGTATGATTATCGAAGTTTTTATTCAGTATCCTAATTCCCTCTGTAGTCTGTTCAATTGGCCCCCAGCGATGCGTTAAATTACTCTGATGTAGCCGCCATGCAGTGTGAGGATAATTAGCACAATAAAAAAGGGGGTATCTCGCTGCAAGGCGCAGGAACAGGTCGTTGTCAGCAGAAGGGCCGACTTCTTCATCATAATAGCCGATTTCGTCAAGAACTCTCCTGCGGGCAATAAAACCGGGGCCTAATCCATATTGCTTAGCGATTTCAAGGAACGCTTCAGTTCTATTGATTTCTCCGGTCTTGGGAAAACGCGATACGCCATCGAGTGTTTTACCGTTTTCATCGATGATGCGATGAGCAGTTGCGACCCAGCAGATATGGGGGTGTTTCTCCAACTGGTGGACGGCAAAGGTAAGCCAGAAGGGTCCGTACAGGTCGTCATGATTGAGAAGACCGGCATATTCACCACAGGCCTTCTTAATTGCAAGATTCCAGTTCTGCACTGTGCCGACATTTTTATCATTCTGATAGAACCTGATTCGGCTGTCTTGAAAAGAATGAACAACTTCGCGCGTGTTATCGGTTGAAGCATCATCATTGACGATTATCTCAAAATCCTGGTATACAGAATCTAAGACGCTTTTTATAGTCTCACCGATGAATCTACCGGCATTATAGGATGGAATGCAAATACTTACTTTTGCCATTATCTAAAAACAGATGCATGCTTAATTTAAATATTTTACAAGGCAGTAAGAAGTTACCAATTTTTATTTTAGTCAAATAATATCATGAAAAGTTCAAATAATACAATTTCTTTCTTTAACTCCCTCAGTTATCTTTATTTTACGGCATCTTTTTGCTTATCAAAATACCTCGCGGGAACCTTATTTTATTAATAGTCATTCTGCTAATCGGTATATATTTATGTTCAGTCAATGTGCACTATATTAAAAATGATTATTTTTATATCATTATCAGTTATGGTGCTTTACTGTTAATTTCTTTTATAACACACTATATCGCGCTGAAAGAGCTAGACCCGTATTCATTGATAACGGCCAATGACCGTAGGGCCTTGTGGGGCTTGGGCACGCCGGAAGTGATAACATTAGAATATTTTTTTCTGCCTTTGTTCTTCTCTATTGCAATTCTATTAGTTAATAAAACCAGAAGCGGTTATTTATGGCTTATTGTCATACCTTTTCTTTTTCTGCCTCTGCGATTACCGCCGCTTATCAGCGGCTGGTAGATCCTTCGCTTATACTGGATGTTTGATAGAGACTATGATAGATATTTAGTTGTAAGGAAGCCCCTCTTGGGCTAATAAGCTCATTTAAAAGAGATCATATTTTTACCAAAGCGGGACTTCCTATGGACACCAGAATAAAAAGAAACCAGATTAATTTCAAGGGTAAAATGGTTCACATCGATATTGACAGGCATAAACTCTCCTGGCGGATTACCGCCCTGGTTGAAGGAGAGATTGTCCTGGCTGTAACCCTAGCCAAAACGAGTTATGATTCTTTTAAAAGGATCCTTATAGAAAGGAATTTAGGAATCCGGCGAATCTATCTGAAGGTCGAGGGCTTTGGGTTTGGGTGGGGGTTTCTAGTTGGTTGGCCATAAGCCCAAATGCCCTAAAATCCATTTAAAGGCCTAAAAACAACTGAGGGAGGCAGCTTAAATGTTGCTTCAAGCCAACCCAATTTTTCACCCTCCAATTGAATCATAATTAAATGTTACCAAGAGGATAGTAGGATAGGGAACGTTGACTCATAATTAATGTTACCGAGAAGCCTTAACCAAGTCATTCTGGAACTGGACCTGATAGAT
>JBEKPQ010000097.1:0-15428 GCA_049520575.1 Thermodesulfobacteriota bacterium
AAGCTGGTGCTTGTCCGGTCGGGCGTGGGGAAGGAGGACCAGGTGCCAGACCATGGGCCAGATAGCGAGATAGAGGAGGAACAAAAACAGGGCTCCCCCCAACAGAAAATAACTGGGGAAGGTTTTGTTTTGAACCATCCTTGCTGAGGCAACCTGTGGATCTTTTACCAACGAGTGGCCATCGTTAAACATCTTGTCATCATTTAATAGATTGGATTTTTTAATACGCATAGATAATAACCCAGAAGGGAAGATTCCCTATATCTGGTCAGAAAGTTTTAGTTTCAACATAGAAACCCATCTTAGATAAACGGAGCTACATGAAAAGTTTACTAAACCTTTGCACTCTTTTTAAAAAGCACGGGCAGTGCCCTATAATTAGTTAAATAAATCATTTAGTTATAATTTATACAGAACGGTAACCTCCCTGCCCCTGTAACGGGAAGTTTTAATTTCAACATAGAAATATAACAATAATATTAATTATAACATTATAATAAAGCAAGTCAAGGTAAATTTTAATATTTTTTTGAATGGAAAGAACATAAAATAAGAAAAAGGAAGGATCAAGGAGAAAAACAGGGCACGAGGATATCTCTTTAGGAAATGAAGTAGTGCTCTGTTTAGCTTGCCAATGGCTTAAATTTCCTCCCGACTTGATAACGATTACGGTTTGAACTCTTCTCTTTTTTTAATAATGGAGTTTTGAAAAGGATAGGAAAAAATCCTCAAGTTTCCCTGAACATGGCCTCACCGTACAGAATTTAACGAGTACACATACAACTCTTCTAAAGAGGGAATCCTGAAAATTAACGATTACTGTTTGAAATCTGCATTAAAAAAGCAGAGTCATAGCCTTATACCTTTAGTATCTCCTTGTGTCTGAGTGCCCGTTCAAGATAAGTCTGCATCTTCATATCCCGGAATTCGGGGATGACGAAATCCAGGTGGGCGATGGCCTCTGACTTTTCCTGCGGATAGTGGTTCAGTAACAGCTCTACAAGCTCAAGGCGGCTCAGCGTCAGCTCCAACCTAAACTTCATCTCTGTGCAAACCTTGATGGCTTCCTGATAATGGTTGCAGGCTTCTTCATATCTTTCCAGGGAGCGCTTTTAGATTCGAAACTTACCTATAAAGTCTCATCGTGTTTCCAATCACGGTCAGACTGCTGGCAAACATAGCCAGGACGGCGATCAAAGGATTTAAAAGACCGCTCATGGCCAAAGGGATTCCGAGGATATTATAAAAAAAGGCAAAACCAAGATTTTGTCTGATAATATTCATCGTCCTTTTAGAAAGGTCAATCACTTCCTGGATCTTCTGGGGGTCATCGGTCAACAGGGTAATATCCGAAGTCTCAGTTAAAATTCCGGCCCTTATCCCCAGTGCGAAACCTACATCAGCCTGAGCCAGACCCGCGGCATCGTTAAACCCGTCCCCGATCATGCCCACCCTATGACCCTGGTTCTGAAGTTCTTTGATGAAGTGCACCTTGTCCCGAGGCAAGGCCTGTCCGAGAAAAGAGGTTATGCCCAGTCGGTGGGCGATTGCCGCGGTGGTCTCCTCGGAATCTCCGGAAAGCATCTGGAGTTGAAACCCTTTTTGCCGAAGACTTGAAAGGGCTTGCAGGGCCGATTTCTTTAACAGATCTCCAAAGGTCAAGAATCCTTCAACCTGTCCTCTCCAGCCAAAAAACACCACGGTCATCCCTTCAACCTCCTCAATATTAGCCTGATGCTCGAGTGTTTGGGGAATCCCCATTCCATGAGCTTGAATCCAGTTTCGATTACCTACGATTACCTCACAGCCGGTTACTTTCCCTTTGATCCCCAAACCGGGTTGCCTTTGGAAATATTTTACCTCTTCCAGACAAAGAGAAGATTCCCGGGCTTTGTCTTGTATCGCCCTGGCTAGAAAGTGATCGGATAAGGATTCTAAGGAAGCGACTTTTTGCAAGGCTTCTTGACAGGGACTTCCCATTGTGATGATTTTACGCAGACCATATCGTCCTTCGGTCAAAGTGCCGGTCTTATCAAAGATCAAGATGTCCAGCCCCCTGATTTTTTCCAGGGTTTCAGGATCCCGAATAAGGAAACCTCTTGTCCGACCTACGCTGACGGCAGCCACTTTGGCCAAAGGGACAGCGACTCCAAGGGCACAGGGACAGGTGATAACCAGGATCGTTACGGCCCTTAAAAGACTTACCTCCAGCGAATAACCGTGAAACATAAGATAAAGTGCCGTCCCTGCGGCCAGGAATAGGATGCAGGGGACGATCCAGCGGGTCAGCCGATCGGCAAAAAGTTCAACATCGGTCTTCCGGGACAATCCTTCCTGCATCATGACAATGACCTGCCCGATAGAACTATCGGTCCCTACACGGGTGGCCCTGATTCTCAATCGTCCGTCAAGGAGTAAAGAGCCGGCCTGGACCTCATCATTCGGACCTTTTTGAATCGGTCGTGATTCGCCGGTCAGAGAGGATTCGTCCAGACCGGACCGGCCTAAGAGGATCTGTCCGTCAATGGGAACTCTTTCTCCAGACCATACTTCAAATTCATCACCGGGTCGAACGTCTTCGGCAGCTAGCCACTTTTCCTCTCCATCAATAAGGAGACGCACCTTCTGGTTGGCCAAGAGGTACAGTTCGGTAAGACAACGGGATATTCTTTCTTTAGCCCGTGACTCCAGATACTTCCCCAGCAGGACCAATACGATCAGCATGGAGGCTGTATCAAAATAGAGATGAAGACCCCCCCTTCCCACCTGGAACAGGCTGTAGCCATAAGCCGATAAGGCACCGATGGCAATAAGAACCTCCATATTTGGGACTCCATGACCTAATCCCATCAAAGCCCTCTTTAAAATAGGATATCCCCCATAGAAAAGGACCGGTGTAGCCAGGATCCACAATGAATAGGAAAAATAACCGATGGCCGTTATTCCCAGGTCCTGAAAAAAGCCGGCATCGAGGATAAGGGAAATCATCATGACATGGAACGTCAAAATGGCGGAAATCCCCAGGCGCAGTTGGACATTTTTTCTTTCCTCAGCAGATGCCGAGGTTTCCTGAAGGGAAGAAGGGCGAAATCCTAATTGGGAGAGCTGGTCCTGAATCTCTTCTTGGCTCACCTGATGAGGAAGGTATTTTATCCTTACCAGATCGGAGGAGAACAGAGCCTGTACCTCCAATATACCCTGGCTGCGGACCAAGACCCCTTCAATTAGCCAGGAACAGGCGCTGCACCACATGCCCTCCACTTTTAGTATCAATTCTTTGGATAGAGGATCATTCAGGTCAGGGGCTTTGAAGGTTGCCAGACCTGCCATCTGAACAGGGCCCCTGCTTTCCTTTGGGCTTTGGGAATCTTTTCCGATCAGGTTGGAGGCCTCACATTGTTGATAGAGGTTGGTATTTTTAAAGTCGGCCGGCGGACCCCCTGGAAGGCTGGAGAGGATTTTAAAGACTTGTTGGCAGCCGAAACAGCAAAAATGGAGATCCTTTTCTCCTTGCTTTCCCCGCAGACCGGAATTTCCAACCGGGAGTCCGCATAAAGTACATTCAACAAGGCTCATGACTGATTAACAAGAAAAATCTTTAATGGGTTATCGGAAAGAAACATTTTCTTCAGCATTCAGCTACCCCTTTAATACTAAATGGTTTTGTTGACAGCTAACGGCTGACGGCTGACTGCTTCATCTGGAACACTGCCTTTTCCGGATATGATAGAAGTTTCTCAATGACATTGGGACAGAGGGGGCAGCAAAAGTTTGGCTCCTTTGAACATCAAGAACAAACCCATGGCTATGACCGAAAGGGCAGCCACCCGTTCCCCAATGATTCTGATCCTCAGGGTTAGAAGGGAAGCCGAAATCCCCATGGTCAATAAGGCCGGAACCGTTCCCAAACCAAAGGCCAACATGGTCATAACTCCTTCGGCCACATTTTCTGTTGTGGCCGCCTTGATAAGCATGGAGGAGGTAAGGGAACAGGGCAGGAGTCCGCAGGCCCCCCCAATTGCTATTTTGGAAATGGACCCCGGCATTGCCAACAGGGAGGGAAGAAAACGGTCCCAGAGGTGTTGGGGGGTTATTGTAAAGCGGGTCCCAAAAGCGGGTAATGGAAAAACCTTCAAGAAAACCAGCCCCAACAGAGTGATCAGAGCCCCTCCGCTCAAGATGAGACCGCCGCGGATATTCAGATAAAGATTAAAACCGACCATATTAAAGAGACCTGCGGCCAGACCCCCCAGTATTCCATAGGTCAGGATCCTTCCGAAATGAAAGGCCAGATGATGAAAAAGCCCTTTATTCCAGGAAGAGGATTTTAGCCTCTTGGTTTGTTTTTCCGGATTTTTTATGTTTAGAGAGTAAGCCATGACCAGAGGACCGCACATTCCCAGGCAGTGAAGGCTTCCGAACAATCCGATCAGGAAGGGGGCTAAAAGTTCGATGCTCATTGGGAAGCTCTCTCAAGATCTTTATTTTGGGCCATGGCCCGAAGATAGTTGATGACGGCCCAGAGATCTTCCGTTGCTATAGTAGCATATAAAGGCGGTTGCCTTTTGTAACCAAGGCTGATTTTGAAAAAAAGTTTTCCATCCGTTTGGGCCTTTACTTGAGGATCCAAAAGGTCGGTGGGTAAAGGATAGAAACTTTGCCCTACGGTGGCCTTCCCGTCTAGCCCAGGACCATGGCATTGCACACAGAAGTAGTTGTAACTTTTCCGGCCCTGTTCAATGACCGCCTTGGTTATAGGCAGTGGATTGATCAATTTATCAGGATCTGATTTTCTTAAAGATTCTCTCCCTCCGCCGAGGGGGATGGTCCCTTTGGGCATGACCGGCAGAGAAATCTGAAAGGTATTCAACGCCTCGTCGTCCCTCATCCGTCCATAATAATTACTGTACAGGAGGGATAGAAAAAATAAAAGGATGACCAGAAAACCGGTGAGCAAACAAAAGAAGAGGAGCATTTTTCTCCAACGCATAGTTATCATCCTTCCTTGCCCTGGGGCTTTCCGGTCTCTTTTGGTCGGCCCATGATATGTTGTTTTGGGATTGTTTCACCTTTAAAAAGGGCTGTACCGGACCGTTCCTCTGCCCCCTGAACCGAAAAAACAGATTGTCCCGGCACGTCAGGCACAACACCATACTGCCAAGAGGGGGGCGAACCGACGCCCACGGTATAAAAAATTAAAAGTCCCCAGAGGAAAAAAAAGACGGCAATAGAAAGCACAACGATCCAGCTTTTTGCAATTGATTCCTCATGGTCCTTGGGGCCCTGATGGTTTGTTCTGTCTTGAGAAGTGATGACTTCCATGTTATCCGATGGCCTTTACCCTAAGGCCGACAATAATAAGATAGGCCAGAATCCAGACTGTCAGGCCGACATATATTAAGAGAAGAAAAGGCGGGACAGGGTTATCCGCCCGGCGATGATTATCGATGGACTCCTCGGTATCCTGTTTTTCCGGATCGTCCTCCAGGCCTTCCGGACGGTCTTTGGGATAACTTCCCCAAGCCAGATAAATGAGGACAAAGGTACCTAATCCAAGAAAAAAGGCCAGGGTCATTTCCTGTAATGTAGTTATTGGAAAATAGGGCATATTCGGACCTCTAGTCTTTTGTTTATCCGTTTAGACCAAAAAATAGTGAGGCCGCTAAACCCAACAGGACCACCAACCCGATGGATATTAGGACATAGACCTCAACCGCCAGCCTGGCCGGATCTTCAACCGTTGGTTGCAGTTGATCATCCCGTAACGGCAGAAAGCGGGCCCTCTCCTGATCGGAAAATTGTCCGCTCTGAAGACCCCAAAAAAAGGCCATAAGACTGAACCATAGACTGAAAACAACCAGCATCATCCAAATGGGTAAATACATCTTTTATTTTTCCTTTTCTCGGCTTAAGGCCTTGGACAAAGGCTCATTGCTCGGAGGTTCATAGGAAGCACTAATCCCTTTAGGTTGTCTGCCAGCATCGCTTTTCCCTATGAAATAAACGGCCACATAATTTCCGACTTCCCATATCTTGGTCGATTCCAGCTCCTTTTTAAAATAAGGCATGGCCGTCCCGGTGATTCCGTTCATAATCTGATGATACAAAATGCCCCCTGAAATCCCTCTTTGGTTTAGAAGAGTAAGATTCAGCGGCGGGGGATAGAGAAAAGGTTCGGCCGGTCCCATTCCGTCACCGATCGGACCATGACAGCCGATGCAATTGGCTTGATAAATCTTGTGGCCCCGTTCTAGTCCGGCTGCGGTAGTCGGATAAGGGTTGGGTAGATTTCTCCAGGGCTCGGGGACCATTTGATGCAACCATTCGATATTTTCATCCGGGCCGGCCTCATAAGCCCCAACAGCCGTTTCTTTCCATTCTTTTTGTCTTTGCACCCGGAAATCGGCCATCTTAAATCCGAGGCTCTGTTTATAGGCGATCAAGGCCTTGATGTATTCTTTTCCCAGAAATTGCCAGGAAGGCATAATCGATTCCGGTCTGACAAACCGGGGGTTGGTAAAATGGGCTAGGTGCCAGTCATCGGGGTGCTCGCCCCCCTCCTGGGAGAGATCAGGACCGGTCCGTTCAGTGCCTATCAGATGAGGCCGATCCTCAACATAGTCGCCGGAGAGGGCGACCCTCTCGGCACCGAGGTCCCAATCTATCGGGCGAATAAACTGGGTATGGCAATAAGTACATCCGTTTCGCACATAGAGGTCCCGGCCGAGGTTTTCGAGAGAGGATCTGGGCCGAAAGATATCCGAGGGCTGTTCGCTGATAGTCGTCCATGGTATGATAACGGCCACAAAAAGCACGGAAGCAAAGATAATCAGGCCCCCGAAAATAATGACTGACAGGTTCATCTTCATTTGTTCTTCCCCTGAAGTTCAAAGGGAAGGTCTTCTAACCCATAGACCCCATACAAACTTTGATAAATATTAATCAGCCCCAAGGCGGCCCCGCAGAAGATCAATAAGCCGATAGAAGCCCTCAGTATCATATAAATATGGATTTCAGGGAGAATCTTATAGACCGCCAGACCGTTCTGCCATCCATTCCCCTGGATCAGGCCGGCTGCAGTAAGGACCATAAAGAACCCTGCCATTCCGATGAGCACCAGCCAATACTGGATATCGGCCCAGCGTCGATTAAAGATCGGCCGACCGGTTATCCTGGGCAGGATAAAATAAATCCCCCCCAGGGCAATGGTCCCTGAAAACCCGAGGACCCCCATGTGGGCATGGGCAATCACCCAATTGGTCAGATGGGTAACCCTTTGGACCATAGGCAAGGATTGTAAGGGTCCTTGGATGCAGGTAAACAGATACCACACCAGACCAGTCATGACGAACCTTCCGCCAATATCGGCATGAATCATTCCCATCCGGCCCCGCATGGTCAACCAGAGATTGATCAGAACCGTCATGACCGGGATGATCATCCCCAAACTACCGGTAATCGCCAAGACCTTCAGCCAGTTGGGTATAGGCGTCTGCAGGAGGTGGTGTGCACCGATATGGGTGTAAATCACCAGGATGCTCCAGAAGCCGATTAAAGACAGGGAATGGCTGTAAAGTGGGGACCGGCAGACAATGGGGATGATATAATAGGCCAGGGCCAAGGCCAGAGGAGTTAAAAAAAGCCCGACCACCCCATGACCATAAAACCAAGCCAGGACGGCATCGGGCAGGCCGGTAATAGCCCCGTAAGAAGGACTCCAGACGGCATTACCAAAGAAGTAGATCAAAAAGAAATAGATCAAAGCGGCAAAAATATACCAGACCGAGACATATAGGGTCTTTTCCTGGCGAAGGCCGGCCGTACGAAAGAGATTATAAAAGATCAGGAGAAAGGTCAGAAGGACCCCGATATTGACCGGCCAGATCCATTCTGCATATTCCCGTCCATGGGAATAGCCCAAAGACAGGGTGACGGTTCCCGCGGTTATGGACAGGTTCCAGAACCACAGGGAAAGTTTTCCCAATCGTTCGCTATACAGCGGGGTTCGGAGCAAGGTTGGAACCAGATAAAAAGCAGACCCGATCAAGGCCGTACCGATAAAACCAAAAATAACCACATTGGTGTGCATGGGCCGGGTCCGGCCAAAGACCAGCCAGGAGATATTACCCAGCAGGTCTGGTGCGACCAGGTGGACAGCATCGATAAAACCGATTATTGTACCGATGACGAACCAGACGGCCGAACTCAAAAAAAAGACCTTTACTGTCCCGTAGTGTTCCTCCTTCAGCAAATGCACTTCTCTAACTCCTTTTTTATTACCTAAGCTCTAAGCCCTCTGCCCTTTTCCTTTTTCGGCTTTTAATGGTGACAAGCCAGCCAGCAATCCAGTTGGGCCTTTTTTAATTTATGGCATTCAATACAAAATTTCATCTTAAAAACTTTTTTTTGAAGACGGTCCATCCGTTCCACTGGCCCATGACATTCACTGCAATCCAGTTTTCCCCAGAGCAGGTGGGGCTGATGCCTGAATTTAACAAAATCAGGAACATAAAAAATTCTTATCCAGGGGACCGGCCTGCCCTGATCATAATATTCTTTTTCTTTAATGAGCTCCGGATGTGTTGGAATAATAAAATTATGGCAAAAAAAACATTTTTCCATTTCTGGAAGACCGGCATGCTCCGACCTCTCCACATAGGGATGACAAAAACGGCAATTGATCGCCTTGACCCCGGCATGAACCCGGTGGCTGAAAGGAATAGGTTGTTCCGGACCTATTCCACGACCGGGATAGGCATAATAAAAAAAGAGCATCATCCCCATCAGTAAAACCGCTGCCAAAAACCATTTTAGCCATCCTTTCCTTTCATTGATAGTTCCCTGCTTATTCCTGGCCATTATTTTTCTCCCCGGCTTTCTTTCCTAATATCTTGAAACCAGGGGTCTGAAATGGGAAGTGCGGGGAAACGTTTAAAGAACCAAAGTATGCAAAGAGACATGAGTCCCAAGAACCCAAGGGTGATCAAGAATTCCGGAAAGCCCAAAGGGAGGTCTTTACCTTTCCAGAGGGAGGGGGCCACTAAAAGGAAGCGTTCCAGCCACATCCCGATCAGAATGATGCTGCAGACCACCAACATCACCCCGCGTTTCATCTTAGCCTTCCGGCTCAAAAGAATGGCAAATGGGAAGGCAAAACAAAGGATCAGTACGGTCCAGCCCAGGGGTTTCCAAGGGGCGCTGTTAACCCGGGTGATAACAAAACGAGTCTCTTCAGGCAGGTTGCCATACCAGATAACCAGGAACTGAGAAAAGAAAAAATCCCCGGTAACCAGACAAAAACCCAGGAGTAATTTCCCGAGATCGTGGAACTGCCTTTCGCCGACAAAATTCCCCAAATCAAGGATCTTAAGGGAAAGAATGGTAAGGAGGAACAGGAAGGCCAAACTGCTGTAAAAAGCGCCGGTAAAAAAATACATGCCAAACAGGGTGCTGTACCAATGCGGCGATAGAGACATTACCAGATCAAAACCAATCAGACTGAAACCCAGGGCAAAAAGAATCGCTAGGATGGGAGAAAGGATGGACTGCTTTTGCAGGTTTTTTTCTCCTTGGTCCCAATACCTGTTCATAGCCCCGACTTCCTCCAAATGGATTTTCCTCTCTCCCCGAATGGAAAAATAGACCAGGGCCAGGGAGACGACCGTCAACAGAAAAAGAAAAAAGCCGTCTCTGGCAAAGAGGAAGTTTACATTCAACCAAATAGCTTTAAAAGGCAACGGTTCTCGAATCCAGGGAAAAATTTTATTCCGTCCTGCAAAAAGGACCCAGAAAAGGAGGAAGGAGAAAGGCAAAAAGGCGGCCGGTGCCTCGGCCAGACGTTTTATCGGCCTTCCCCAGCGAGCCTTAGTAATAACCAAGGCTGCAGAAAAAATAATCGACCCGAAAGCCAAACCGGACCAGAAGAGGTAATTAACTAAAAAGACCTGCCAGGCCCGTTCGGACCAAGGGCTGTATAAGCCGATCCAAAAGGCCAACGTACCGACCAGGAAACAGATGAGAGAAAAAAAAGTCAAGGGACCGAGACCGAGGGCAGGGGCGGCAGCCTTTAATTCCTGGGGGACCTCATTATTCAACATCATGGATTTCCTCGGCGCCGGCCTTTTTGAGGAGGGCAGCAAATTTTTCCCGTTCTTTGGAACTGCAAGAAATCAAGAGACCGAATCGGTTGTCGGAAAAACGGGGATCATAAGAAACCGGTAAGCGCCGTCGCGGCAACCGGATGTGAATGAGCAGCCCGGCAAAAGAGATTAAGACCCCAAATAAGATCAGAAACTCAAAGCCGATGATCACAAAGGGGATCCAGGGGATGATCGGCTTACCGCTGACCACGAATTTCCATTGCAGGACCGTATAAACGGCCAGGGAAAATCCGGAGATGAGTCCCAAAAGACTCCCGAACAAGGTATAGTAACGAACCGGACTGGGTTTCTGCTGCAGGGCTTCTTTGATCTCCCCATGAGCTGCGGGAGAATAGACGGTAAAATCCTGCCCTTTCCCATCGAGGGCCTTTATGGCGACCAGAAGGTCATCCAGGTAAACAAAGATTCCCATTAGTGCCTGTCGGGTCATTGGCCTTGGCCTCCTTGTTTGGTAACCCGATCATTTCTTGTTTCCTGGGAGCGGATCTCCTGCTTTAGCTCAGCCATGGATATGACCGGCAGGTATTTGGAGAAGAGAAAGAATAGGAAAAAAAAGATACTGAAGGCCCCGAACAAGATCCCGTATTCGACCCAGGTGGGACCCTGATATAGCCTCCACACATAAGGATCGTAGGCGTGGGCCGGAGAAGTTATGATGATGACATACCGTTCATACCACATGCCGACAACGACCAGGACGGCCACCAGGTACAGGGTTTTGAGGTTGGTTCGGATTTTTTTAATAAAATAAAAGAGTGGAGCAATGGAATTGCAAAAGATCATCAGCCAAAACCATTCTTTGTAATAGCCGATCATGCGCCAGTAAAAGCTGTCCCGTTCGATGGTATTGCCGCTGTACCAGGACATGAAATGTTCGGTCAAATAGGAATAACTCATGATCAGACCGGTCAGGATAATGGTCTTGGCTATATTTTCCAAGGTAGTTATAGTGATGATATTCTCCAGCTTATAAATCCGCCGCATAGGGATCAAGAGAATGAGGACCATGGCCAACCCGGAATGGATGGCCCCGGCCACAAAATAGGGTGCGAAAATGGTGCTGTGCCAGCCCGGCAATATGGACAAGGCGAAATCCCAGGACACCACGCTATGAACGGAGATGACCAGGGGAGTAGCCAAGGCGGCCAGAAGGAGTATCGCACCTCCGTGATGGCGCCACTCCCGATGGCTTCCGGTCCAATTCAAGGAAAAAAGGCCATATATCTTGCGTCGCAGCCCTTGAGATCGATCCCGGACTGTCGCCAGATCTGGAATAAGGCCGGTATACCAAAACAAAATACTGACCAGGAGATAGGTAGAAATGGCGATTACATCAAAAACCAGAGGGGACTGGAAATCAGGCCAGAGATTGCGTTGGTTGGGATAAGGAAGGATCCAATAGACCACCCAAACCCGGCCCAGATGAATAAAAGGAAAAAGGCCGGCCACCATAACGGCGAATACCGTCATGGCCTCGGCACTGCGGGATATGGCCGTACGCCAGCGAGCCCTAAATAAAAAAAGGATGGCTGATATCAGGGTCCCCGAATGTGCTATCCCAACGAAAAAAACAAAATTGACCAGGTAGGTACCCCAGGCGATGGGATGATTGACTCCTTCCACACCCAATCCCATAAAAATTTGGTAGGCCCAACAACAGGCCCCCACCAGAATGCCGCAGAACCAGAAGGCCACGATGTTCAGATAGAGGTTTCCCGGGGGGGACATGGCCCCCAAAACTTCCTGATTGACGGTGTTGTAATTAAGTTCTTTCATATAATAAGGAGCACGAAAAATAATCAAAAGCTTCAAGGGCATCAGGGGCAAGGATTCAAATGAAAGGCTTGGAAGAAAAACCTTTACACCTTCGAATCCTGGAATCAATGAACCCTATATTCACATTAAATCTCAATAGGTTGATCCACCTTCTTTAGATAAATAACTGCTGGTTTGGTATTCAAATAACCCAAGACCTGATATCGTCTTGTGTCCTTAATCATTCGGGAAATGCGGCTATTGGCATCAAGCAGATTCCCGAAAGTCAGAGTATCAGTCGGGCAGGTCTGTGCGCAGGCTGTTGTAAATTCCCCGTCCTTCACTTTTCGGCCTTCTTTTCTGGCCCGAATCTTGGTCTCGATAATCCGCTGGATACAAAAGGAACATTTTTCCATGACCCCTTTCTGTCGGACGGTAACGTCAGGATTGAGCTGCCAGTTAAGGGGGTTGGGATGGGTATAGGTGAACCAATTGAATCGACGCACCTTATAGGGGTCATTTTGCAGGCAGAAACGGGTACCCATACAGCGGTTATAGACTTGTGTATTCAGGCCTTCAGGATTATGAAAAGGGGCATAAACAGGACAAACCGATTCACAGGGGGCATAGTCGCAGTGTTGACAGAGCATAGGCAGCCACCGGGCTACCCCCTTATTCGGGTCGAAATACCTTTGAATCCGGATCCAGGACATTTCCCTTCCCTTAAGGACCTGAGTCTTTTCCACTACGGCCACATTATTTTCGGCATAACAGGCGACGACGCAGGCTGAACAACCGATACAGCGATCCAGGTCGACAACCATACCCCAGCGATATTCCCGGTGCTGATGGGGTGGGTAGAAGTCTTTTTTAGGATCATACCCGGCGGCATAAGGGAGGTCAATGGAAGGCGTCTGACCGGAATTCAGGGCATTTTGATATCCGGCCAAAGTCATGGTTTGCATGAGATCCCGGTCATGCTGAAAAAAACTCCCGTCCGTATGGGCCATGGGAATTTGTTTATTTAATTTTTGGACAGTTACTTTAAAGGCCGGGCGAAACATTCCCCCTGAATTCTGATCAACGGTCGGAGAAAATAAGGTCAGGGGATTGGCCGGATGTCCATCAGCGTACCGGCCGTATTTCCAATGGCCCTGACCTACAGGCAGGGCCAGTAGCTTCGGAGGAACGGTATAGACAGGATAGGCTGGTCCTTCCAGGCTTCCATAGGGCGATCGGAGTAAAAGGATATCTCCTTCTTGAACCTCCAGGGCCTTGGCCGTCTCCGGATGGATTTCAATCCATCCGTCCCAGGTCATCTGGGTCATCGGATCGGGTAGCTCCTGAATCCAGGGCCGGTTGGCCCCTCGACCGTCGAAGAACTGGATAGTCGGGTAAACAGTCACCTCCATCATTTGATCGGCTTTTACAGTTTCTTCGATTTTGGAGAAGGAATAGGAAACGTGTCTTGAGGGTAAGGCGACCTTTGCCTTTTTTGAGTCCTTCCAGATCCCCCCTTGTTCCAGGGCCTTTTGCCAAAACTCCTCCGGGTTCTGACCGGGTTCTATTTCCTTTCCTTTTTGGATCCAATATTCCCGAAGGAATTGATAATAATCCTTCCAGGGAAATCTATCAGGCCCCATGACTTTCTTACCAGTAGAAATTAGGATATCCCCTAAATGCCGGGTCTTAAAGACCGGCCCCATGACCGGCTGCAACAACCCCGACACCCCTTCTCGGGGTGAATAGTCACCCCAGGATTCCAGAAAGGTGTGATTGGGAAGGACCAGGCTGGCCAGGGTGCTGGTCTCATCCGGATAACAGGAGAAGCTGATTACCATTGGAACCGCATTCAGTCCCTGCCGGAACTCCTCAGAAAAGGGAAGGTTGAAAACCGGGTTGACCTGGCCCAGGAGCAACAGATCGATTTCTTTTCTCTTCATCCTTTCAGAAAGTTCTTTAAACATGTTTAAGGGGGTTGCATGGTCAAAGGTGGACGGACTAAGGAGGTCGATGGCATCGAAGGATCCCGGTTTAATAAGACAGAGAAGATTGGCCGCTACGGCTGCGTCTATAGCATGGGGGCCGGAAAGACCCAGCCCTTCGGCTAGGGCCAGGGGTTTTTTAGCCCGGCTGAACCTATGGGCCAGATCCCGGATGACCGTCACCTGGACCCCGGTTTTTTGATGAATCCGTTCCAGGGTAAAATCCTGCAAGGTTTTCCGCAGCCATGCTTTCAGATCAGCAGAAAAATAGTTAATCGATCCCTCGTCAAGCAAGACTCGGAGCATCCCCAGGCCGATGAGATACTCCTCTCCCGGAGGAACGGCAATCCATTGATCGGCGTTATTGGCTGTTAAAGAAAGCCTTGGTCCTACATAGATAAAGGGGTTTTTGCCCTGCGGCTTCAGGGCGTGAAAGGAAGCAAATTGACGGGCAAATTCCAGATTTGAGATCCATGTTTCCAAAAAACCGGCCCCAAAGGAAATGAGGAAATCAGCTTGGTCGATGCAGTAATGAGGCAAACCGTCATAATGGAAAACGAGGCGGTTGGCCTGACGTAAAGGCTCATAGGCAAAAGACTCGTAGCATAAGTGGCCTTTGGAACCCATCTCCGAAAGCCACTGATCGATCAATCCTTTTAAACTACCGGTTATCAATTCATTTACGAAAACGATGCGTTCGCCTCGGCCCTGCCGAATAATGTCAGCTAGGCTGTGAACCAGGAGGTCTTCCCCTTGTTGCCAGGTCACCGAATTCAACTTCCCGTTGTTTTTCCGCATGAAAGGTCCGGGGAATCGATCGGGATTATAAAGTCCCTGTAAGGCGGCCTGTCCGCGTAGGCAGAGTTTTCCCCGACTGACAGGATGAATCGGGTTCCCCTCCAATTTAACGACCCGCCCGTCCCGGTTCCTGGCTAATAGACCGCAGCCGGCCGGACACTCCCGGCAAGTGCTGGCATACCAGGAGGCCTCACCAGGGACAACATCTTCAGGTGGGAAAATATAAGGAATTAACTGGTTGGGTGTTTCGGACGAACAGCCTGTAACGGCGCTTGTTCCAGCTAACCCGATGATCTTCAAAAAATCCCGGCGATTGAGATCAAACATGAATAAATATCCGTAAGAAATCAGAGGTCAGAGCTATTCTTATTAATTTTAACAAGAATAGGAAATAAAGAAAATGAAATTTTTATTTGATTGTTCTGAATCGTTCCCGGGGTCAATCCATTAACCCGACATTCAGAGGCCCATCATTTATCGATTAGTTATCAATGTTTTTTAATATAATACAATTGCTGGATAAGTAAATAGGGTTGACCTGTATTTCCGGAATTTAATGGCAAAAACAGGCCACAGATAACCACCACGGAAAAAATGGGTAGGGTGAGCCCACCAATTGAATCATAATTAAATGTTACCAAGAGGATAGTAGGATAGGGAACGTTGACTCATAATTAATGTTACCGAGAAGCCTTAACCAAGTCATTCTGGAACTGGACCTGATAGATTT